>NZ_JAQRFJ010000012.1:0-77667 GCF_028599065.1 Xenorhabdus sp. PR6a
AGCGCACGCCCCTGAAAACCATCAGTCCTCAGCCGGGATATGCAGAAAGGGATCTCAACGCGTTGTGGCATGCGTTAATCGCGACGGTCAGTAAATTACTGAAAAACAGTGGTGTCCAGGGTCAACAGATTAAAGGCGTGGGTATTTCAGCTCAAGGCAAGGGTTTGTTTCTTTTGGATAAAAATAACGAGCCGCTGGGTAACGGGTTCCTTTCCTCTGATCGGCGGGCGACAGAAATAGTGAGCCAATGGCAGCAACAAGGGATGTTGGAAAAATTGTATCCCCATACGCGCCAGACGCTTTGGACCGGCCATCCCGTCTCTCTGTTGCACTGGATCAAAGATAACCAGCCTGAACGTTATGACCGCATTGATACCCTGATGATGGCACACGATTATCTCCGCTGGTGCCTCACGGGCGAAAAGGGCTGTGAAGAGAGCAATATCTCTGAGTCTAACCTCTACAACATGAATACGGGAACGTATGATCCTGCCCTTTCCACACTGTTGAATATCAGTGAAATTAACAGCGCACTTTCCCGCATCGTGGGTTCAACTGAGATTTGTGGCGAAATCACACCACAAGCCGCTGAATTAACGGGATTGGTTGCAGGCACGCCCGTGGTAGGGGGACTGTTTGATGTGGTTTCTACCGCACTTTGCGCGGGCCTTCAAGACGAATATACCTTGAATGCCGTGATGGGAACGTGGTCAGTCACCAGCGGTATCACGGATCAACTGCGCACACATGAGCCATACCCTTATATTTATGGCCGTTATGCCAATGTGGGGCAGTATATTGTGCATGAGGCCAGCCCCACGTCGTCAGGTAATCTCGAATGGTTTTCCACGCTCTGGGGAAACATGCCTTTTGCAGAAATTAATGCTGCCGTGAACCAGCTTCCCAAAGCGTCCAGTGAGATTTTTTTTCTTCCCTTTCTGTATGGCAGCAATGCCGGGCTGGAAATGACAGCGGGATTTTATGGCTTACAGTCCAGCCATCATCGCGGTCATTTACTGCAAGCCGTCTATGAAGGCGTTATCTTCAGCCATATGACCCACCTGAAACGCATGTTAGCGCGTTTCACCAGAACGCAGGCGATACGGGTCATGGGCAGGCCGGCTCACTCCAAAGTCTGGATGCAAATGTTTGCCGATATCAGCAACCTGCCCGTGGAACTGCCTCAGGTGAAAGAAACCGGTTGTCTGGGTGCCGCATTGGCCGCGTTGGTTGGCACAGGGAGCTACAAGGATTTTACTGAAGCCCAGCAAAATTTAGATTACCCCGTCGAGACCCTTGAACCGGATCGCGATTCATATCCCGCTTACCTCAATAAAGCAATTAAATATCAGCTACTTAATGAATCGTTTTACAACTTTCATTCCCAATGCAAGTCGCTGAATACTCGAGGGGAAAGAAGAATATGAACCGCCCATTACTGCAACTGGCCTTGGATCATACGTGTCTGGATTCGGCATTACGGGATGCTGAGTTATTGCGCGACGAGGTTGATATTGTTGAAGCGGGGACAATCCTGTGTCTTTGTGCAGGAAATAACGCCATTCATCAACTGCGTCGCCGCTGCCCGGACAAAATTATTGTTGCAGACTGGAAAGTCGCGGATGCCGGCGAAATTTTGGCAGCGCAGGCTTTTGATGCCGGTGCAGACTGGATGACGGTAATTTGTGCTGCGCCACTGGCAACCATCGAAAAAGCCCATCATTTGGCAAGTCAGAGAAAGGCAGAGATCCAAATTGAATTGTTTGGCAATTGGACATTCTCAGATGCCAGAAATTGGCATGCTATTGGTGTTCGCCAAGTGATCTATCATCGCGGGCGTGATGCACAAGCCGATGGGCAAATATGGGGTGAAGAAGATATCTCCTGCCTGAAAAAACTTTCCGATATCGGATTCGCGGTTTCCATTACCGGTGGCCTTGTGCCTGCCGACCTTCCCCGATTTAAAGACATTTCTGTACAGGCTTTTATTGTCGGTCGGGCGTTATCCGGCGCAACTCACCCAAAGCAAGCCGCCCAAGCGTTTCACACTCAAATTACTGCGATCTGGGGGTAGCCTAATGCGCATCCATCCTTTGGGTATCTATGAAAAAGCCTTGCCGAAAAATCTGACATGGGCAGAACGTTTATGTTTGGCAAAAAGCTGCGGTTTCGATTTTGTTGAAATGTCGGTAGACGAAACAGATGAACGTTTGTCACGACTGGACTGGGATATAAACACCCGCCTTGAACTGGTCAAAAATACGTTGGAAACCGGCATTCGCATTCCCTCCATGTGCTTATCTGCGCATCGGCGTTATCCCTTTGGCAGCCATGATGAAACAGTACGGCGCAGAGCGTATGACATTATGTCAAAGGCCATTAAGTTAGCCCAAGATCTTGGGATCAGAACCATCCAACTGGCCGGTTATGACGTGTATTACGAACAACATGACCAAGAAACGGAACAACGTTTTGCCGAAGGGATGGCGTGGGCCGTTCAGCAAGCGGCCGGCGCACAGGTCATGCTGGCGATGGAAATCATGGATACCGCTTTCATCAACTCAATCACCAAATGGAAAGTGTGGGATGAAATGCTGGCTTCGCCTTGGTTTAGTGTTTATCCCGATATCGGTAATTTAGCTGCCTGGGGAAATGGTGTTTCAGCAGAACTCAAACTTGGCATAAACCGCATCTCAGCCATTCATCTCAAAGATACTTATCCCGTCACGCCAACCCACGCAGGGCAATTCCGTGATGTCCCGTTCGGGCAGGGATGTGTCGATTTTGTCGGCCTATTCAGAACACTGCATGAGTTGAACTACCGAGGGACATTCTTGATAGAAATGTGGACAGAGAACGCCGAAGAACCGGTCCTTGAAATCATACAAGCACGTCGCTGGATCGAAGCGCGTATGCAGGAAGGAGGTTTTGCATGTTAGAGCAACTGAAAGCCGATGTACTGGCTGCAAATCAGGCACTGCCAAAACATCATTTAGTGACACTCACGTGGGGAAATGTCAGCGCGATTGATAAATCAAGCGGGTTAATGGTGATTAAACCCTCCGGTGTCGAATATGGCGACATGCAAATTGATGACATGGTCGTGGTTGATATCGCGAGCGGTACAATTGTGGAAGGGAGCAAAAGACCGTCGTCTGATACACCAACGCATCTCGTGTTATATCGCCACTTCCGGGATATCGGGGGAATTGTTCATACCCATTCCCGCCATGCCACTATTTGGGCACAGGCTGGGCGATTTTTGCCTCCTCACGGTACAACCCATGCTGATCATTTTTACGGTGCTGTGCCTTGTACCCGATTAATGACCCAACAAGAAATCAATGATGATTACGAATTACAAACAGGAAACGTTATCGTTCAAACATTTGCAGAACAACAACTCGACCCCATGAAGATCCCCGCCGTTTTAGTGCATTCCCACGGCTCTTTCACATGGGGAGCCAATGCCGCTGATGCGGTCCACAATGCAGTCGCACTTGAAGAGTGCGCTTATATGAGTTTGTTTTCACAACAATTAAATGCTGAAATAACCTTCATCCAACAGGAATTATTGGATACACATTATTTACGCAAACATGGCGCTAATGCCTATTATGGTCAGAAATAACTCATGAATGAAAAAATATCTATTCTGGAAAAGATGGGATATGGGTTTGGCGATGCGGGCTGTAATATTGTTGGCGGCGCTGTTTTCCTGTTTTTGAATTTTTATTATACCGATATTTATGGCCTCAATGCGGCCACCGTGGCAGCTATTTGGCTGGGTGTCAGGGTGATTGAAGCCATATCAGATCCTTTGATTGGTTATATTGCTGACAGAACACAAACACGCTGGGGTAAATTCAGACCCTATATTCTTTTTTGTGCATTTCCCTATGCTTTATTTTCAGTCTTAATGTTTACGGTGCCAGATCTGGATTATACCGGTAAAGCCATTTACGCATTCATTACTTATCTGATGATGTCAGTCACCTATTCATTGATTAATATTCCCTATTGTTCATTAGGGAGTGTGATTAGCAGCGATAATAGTGAGCGTGTTTCCTGCCAAAGTTTCCGGTTTATGGGTGTCGGCATGGCGACGCTTATTCTGACATTATCGTTATTACCTTTGGTTAATTTATTAGGTCATGGCGATAAAGCCAAAGGTTACCATAACGCCATTATTCTGCTGACTTCTGTCGGGTTAGTGATGTTTGTACTCTGTTTCTCTTTGGTTCGTGAACGTGTCCGTCCCGTCACGCCGACAAAAGATTCCATCGTCAAAGATTACGGTGATATGCTGAAAAATGATCAATGGTCCCGTTTATTGTTTGTCACATTTCTCAATGTGTTACCCGGTTTTATCCGCATGGCCTCTGTCATGTATTTTCTGACATGGGTGATCCATGCCAGTGAAATATTCACCACCCTATTTTTAAGTGTTGGCGTGATGGGTATGACGTTAGGGAGTGCCTTAGCTAAACCCCTGAGCGATTATTTTTGTAAGCTGAAAATATTTTATTGGGTGAGTTTATTGATGACGCTCCTTTCCTTGCTTATCTATTTTATTCCGGCCGATAGACATTATTTGATGTTATTCGGATATTTTATTTTAAATATTGTCCATCAGATTGCCCAACCCATTAATTGGTCAATCATGGCGGATATTGATGACTATGGTGAATATAAATCGGGCAAACGTTTAACCGGTATTAACTTTTCCTGCAACTTTCTGGCGCTTAAATTAGGGCTGGCGCTTTCTGGTTCATTAGTCAGCGGAATATTGGCGCTTGTGGGTTATGATGCCAGTCAATCATCACAGAGTGCTCACGCTCAATTATCGATTGCTCTGCTGTTTACGGTTGTTCCGGCATTAGGTTATTTATTCACGGCAATGGCAGTGAAATTACTGAAAATTGATCGCCGCGCAATGAAAGAAATTTCGTATCGATTAATAAAGAAAAGGGCAAGCCCGGCACCAGTGAGAGAATATTTAGAACCGGAAAATAATATTATTCCCGAAAAATAATAGGTGTAACGATGAAAATACATTTAGAAAAACTGTGTTCTCCGGCTATTTGGGCAGAAGGCCCGGTTTGGCTGCCAAATGACAATGCGATTATTTTCAGTGATGTTAAAGGCAATAGGATGTTCCGCTGGTCAGAGGATCAGGGTGTCAGCGTATGGCGGGAATATTCTCATTATGCGAATGGCAATGCGTTGGATAATGAAGGGCGGCTGATTAGCTGTGAACATGGCCGGCGAGGCATTTCCCGGACAGAAAAAAACGGTCGTGTCACCCTGCTGGTGGATAGCATCGACGGTAAAAGATTCAATTCACCTAATGATGTTGTGGTGCACTCTGACGGAACAATTTGGTTTACTGATCCCCCTTATGGGATCATCAGCGATGACGAGGGATATAAATCAGAAAGTCAGGTCATTGGTTGCTATGTCTATTGCTACGATCCCAGTGATGACACTCTCTCTATCGCCACCCTTGATGTCCAGCGCCCAAATGGGCTTGCTTTCTCTCCCGATGAAAAATGGCTTTATGTCGCCGATATGTCGATTCTCGATTTCCCTTCGCATGGCAGACGAGAACTTCGCGTTTATCCCGTGCAGGGTAAAACTTTGGGGTTTGGGAAACGTTTTGTGACAGTTTCTCCCGGATTCCCGGACGGGTTTTGTATTGATAAATCTCATCATGTTTATTGTAGCTGTGCCGATGGCGTTTTAATTTTTGACCGAGATGGCAGAGAAATAGATAAGATCCCGGTGCCTGAATGTGTCTCCAATTGTACGTTGGGCGGAATTAATCGTGACCAATTGTATATTACGGCGACAACCTCGTTATATCGGGCTTCTGTCACTGAGTTCGTGTCGGGCAGATAAAAAAAGCAGCATTAGAAATAGTTTCTAACGCTGCTGCTTTCGTTAAGTTTCGCTAATTGACTTATGATTAACGATAATCTTCAATCGGTGCACAAGAACAATGCAAATTGCGGTCACCGTAAACATCATCAAGGCGTTTAACCGCCGGCCAGTATTTGTTGGCTTTGGTTTCCGCCGTCGGGAAAACGGCAATTTCACGGCTGTATGCGTGGTTCCAGTCAGAAACCAATTCAACCTGAACGTGTGGCGCATTAACCAGTGGGTTATCTTCCAAAGGCCATTCTCCGCTGGCGACTTGGCGGATCTCTTCCCGAATCGCCAGCATGGCGTCAATAAAGCGATCGATTTCAATTTTACTTTCTGATTCCGTTGGCTCAACCATCAAGGTGCCCGCAACCGGGAAGGACATGGTTGGTGCGTGGAAACCATAGTCAATCAGACGCTTGGCGATATCCATCTCACTGATGCCAAACTCTTCTTTCAATGGGCGAATGTCCAAAATACATTCGTGGGCAACGTATCCATCACGCCCGGTATAGAGGATCTCATACACCCCTTTCAGGCGGGCGGCAATATAGTTTGCGTTCAGGATCGCCACTTGGCTGGCTTGTTTCAGCCCTTTTGCCCCCATCATGCGGATATACATCCAGCTAATTGGCAGAATGGAGGCACTGCCGAATGGCGCAGCGGATACGGCACCTAATGTCGTGACGCCATCCATTTCAACTACGGAATGACCGGGCACAAAGGGGGCAAGGTGTTTTTTCACGCCAATCGGTCCCATGCCTGGGCCACCGCCGCCATGTGGAATACAGAAGGTTTTGTGCAGGTTCAGGTGCGAGACATCAGCACCAATAAATCCCGGTGTGGTAATCCCTACTTGAGCGTTCATGTTGGCGCCATCAAGGTAAACCTGACCACCATGTTGATGAACCACTTCACAAATTTCACGGATGGTTTCTTCATACACGCCGTGAGTGGAAGGATAAGTCACCATGATACAAGCCAGAGAGTCTCGGTGTTTTTCCGCTTTTTCACGCAAATCTGCCAGATCGATGTTGCCTTCTTTATCGCAACTGACGACAACCACGGTCATGCCCGCCATATGCGCAGAAGCCGGATTGGTGCCGTGGGCAGAGCTTGGGATCAGGCAAACATGGCGATGTTGCTCGCCGCGGCTGGCATAGTAGCGACGAATGGCCAATAGCCCCGCATATTCCCCTTGTGCGCCGGAGTTCGGCTGCATACAAACTGCATCATAGCCTGTCAAGAGCACCAGCCAATGGGAAAGCTGGCCGATCAGTTGGTGATAACCCTGCGCTTGTTCCGGCGGGCAGAAAGGGTGCATATCGGTAAATTCAGGCCAGGTAATCGGCATGATTTCCGCCGCTGCGTTCAGTTTCATGGTGCATGAGCCCAGCGGGATCATAGCTTGGTTTAATGCCAGATCTTTACGCTCCAGACTGTGCATATAGCGCATCATGTCGGTTTCGCTGTGGTAACGGCGGAAATTTTCATGAGCCAATATTTCGTCATTACGCAGCATAGCGGCTGGAATAGACTGGCTGCCGGCCGCGGCTTCACGATCCAGCGTATCAATATCCAGTATTGCATCAGAACCCGTTATCACTTGGAACAGCGTGATCAAATCATCCCTGCGGGTCTTTTCGCTCAAAGATACGCCAACAGCACCAAGAATATCGGTACGCAAGTTAATCTGTGCTTTCGCCGCTCTTGCCAGTACCTGCGCTTTATCTGACACTTCAATGGCCAGCGTATCAAACCAGGTTTGATGACGCAGTGTGATACCCGCCTTTTGCAGTCCAGCAGCCAGAATATCGGTCAACCGGTGGATACGGTTGGCAATGCGTTGCAAGCCTTTTGAGCCATGATAAACGGCGTACATGCCTGCGATATTCGCCAGCAAGACTTGGGAAGTACAGATATTGGAGTTCGCTTTTTCACGGCGAATATGCTGCTCGCGGGTTTGCATCGCCATACGCAATGCCCGGTTACCCGCGGCATCACGAGAAACACCGATAATACGACCCGGCATGGAACGTTTGAATTCATCCCTGCAAGCAAAGAAAGCCGCATGAGGGCCGCCATATCCCATCGGCACACCGAAACGCTGGGCGGAACCGAATACAATGTCAGCCCCTTGTTGACCCGGCGCGGTCAGGATGACCAGAGCCATGAAATCCGCGGCAACACTGACAATGATCTTACGCGCTTTCAGTGTTGCAATCAGATCGCGGTAGTCGTGAACTTCCCCTGTGGTGCCGACTTGTTGCAGCAGGACACCAAAGATACCTTCCAGTTCCAGTACTTTTTCTGCTTTATCAACAATGACGTCAAATCCAAAGGTTTCGGCGCGGGTACGCACCACATCCAAGGTCTGTGGATGAATATCATCGGCCACAAAGAAACGTTCAGCCCCTTTCAGTTTGCTGATCCGTTTTGCCATTGCCATCGCTTCTGCGGCGGCTGTTGCTTCATCCAGCAGGGAAGCAGAAGCCAGTTCTAATCCCGTCAGGTCAATGGTGACTTGCTGGAAGTTCAGTAACGCCTCTAACCGGCCTTGGGAAACTTCCGGTTGATAAGGGGTATATGCCGTATACCAGCCGGGATTTTCCAGCAAATTACGCAAAATAACGGGGGGAAGGATTGCAGGTGAATACCCCATTCCAATATACGATTGATAGCGCTGGTTCTGGCTCGCCATTGCTTTCAATTCGGCCAATGCCTGTTGTTCCGTCGCGCCTTCACCGACCGCCGGAGGCTCGGATAATGCGATATCACGGGGAACGATGTTATTGGTCAGTTCATCAAGAGAATGTGTACCGACTATCGCCAGCATCTCGGTTTGCTGTTCAGCAGAAGAACCAATGTGACGACGAATGAATTCACCTTGATTTTCAAGTTGGATGAGTGTCTGAGTCATTGATGATAATTTCCTGAAACTCGCTAGCCTTTTATGCAAAAAAATGCCCCATTCACACAGTGATATGGGGCGATTCAAAAGTCATTACTCGTCTTCTTCCAAGAGTGACTGGTAGCTTTCGGCATCAAGCAAATGCGCCAATTCACTCTCATCAGTGGCTTTAATGCGGAACAGCCAACCTTCGTTATAGGGTTCACTGTTCACTAATTCGGGAGAACTTTCCAGCTCAGGGTTAATCGCGATAATGTGACCGCTCAGTGGCGCGTAAATATCAGAAGCCGCTTTCACTGATTCGACAACGGCGCAATCATCACCACTATTGACTTCTGTGCCTATGTCAGGCAAATCAACAAAGACCATATCGCCCAATAAATTCTGCGCATGTTCGGTAATACCGACGGTATATTCACCATTGCCTTCCGAACGAACCCATTCATGTGATTCTGTGTATTTTAATTCTGTTGGTACATGGCTCATCGTTGCCTTCTCCTTTTTTATTTATCTACAAGTGGCTTGCCCATTCGCACAAAGCCCGGCTTAACAACCTGAACGGGCATTTCGCGATTGCGGATCTGGACAACCGCTTGTTCACCAATACCTTGCGGAACACGCGCAAGGGCTATGCTAAATCCTAACGTTGGGGAGAATGTTCCACTGGTAATCACGCCAGAACGCACTTCACCGGCGCCATCAGTAAAGCTGACCGTTAAGCCGCCGCGCAATACGCCTTTTTCACGCATCACCAAGCCAACCAATTGTTCACTACCGGTTTTACGTTGTCTCTCCAGCGCCTCACGGCCGATAAACTGCCGATCTTCCGGTTTCCAGGCTATGGTCCATCCCATGTTGGCAGCCAGTGGTGAAACGGTTTCATCCATTTCTTGCCCATACAGGTTCATGCCCGCCTCAAGGCGCAAGGTGTCACGCGCCCCTAATCCGGCAGGTTTCACGCCGACGGCCAGCAACTGCTGCCAGAAATCTGCCGCTTGTTCTTTGGGCAAGGCAATTTCGTAACCGGCTTCACCGGTATAACCGGTCGTGGCAATAAATAAATTTCCCGACTGAACGCCAAAGAAGGGTTTCATGCTAATGACTGCTTGTTTCTGCTCATCACTTAGCAGGGATTGGACTTTGGCTTGCGCATTTGGCCCCTGAACCGCAATCAGCGCCAAATCATCGCGCACCGTGATCTCAACGTCATATTTCTCAGCATGTTGGTTAATCCATGCCAAGTCTTTCTCACGGGTCGCCGAGTTAACCACCATGCGATAAAAGTGATCAGTGAAGAAATAAACAATCAGGTCATCAATGACACCACCAGAAGCCGTTAACATGCCGGTATACAGGGCCTTGCCGTGTTCGGTGAGCTTGGCAATGTCATTCGCCAGAAGGTAACGGAGAAAATCACGGCAACCTGTACCGTGCAGATCCACAATGGTCATGTGGGAAACGTCGAACATACCGGCATCAGTACGCACGGTATGATGCTCGTCGATTTGTGAACCATAATGCAGCGGCATCATCCAGCCATGAAAATCGACCATGCGTGCCCCGCATGCCAGATGTTGATCATATAGTGGGGTGTGTTTTGACATTATTTCCCTCTTTGACGTTCTTGACATGAAAACATTCGTGACCTGAAAAAATACGGCGCATTAACCGGCAGATGTTGGATCATGAAGCAAAGAAGCGGTTAATCACGCAAACGATACCTTGGGTGTCAGACGTTATCACTGAAACAGGAAATGAACCATAAAATAAATTAGCCGCATGACCGTGGTAACCCGAAAAAGTGCTCACCGACATGCAGAATTTTTGTCTGATTTATGGCTTCAGAATGCGCATTATTTTTAATGATGTGCAAAAAACACGCTTTTTTGATTAAAAAAAGACGAAAGTGTGAAGTAAATCGTCTTAACACACTTTCGTCTGATATGAGAAAAACTAATTCTAAATAACAGGCTGAATTAGATTTTTTCAAGCGAAGGGGGTTGAGAACTCAGCCAGTCAGGAAGGTCATTCAATCCCATGGCATGGCGAAGCAATTGCGGTTTCATGCCCGGTAAGTGATCAGCCAATGTTAATCCAATCCCCCGTAATACTTTTTTAGCCGGGTTATTGCCATCAAATAGCTGACGGAAACCCTGCATTCCTGCGAGCATGAGCGCAGCACTGTGTTTGCGGCGACGTTCATAACGCCCCAAATAGAGGTACTGACCGATGTCTTTGCCTTGCTGATTTAAGCGATTCAATTCACCTATCAGCTCGGCCACATCCATAAATCCGAGATTAACCCCCTGCCCCGCCAGCGGGTGGATCGTGTGTGCCGCATCACCCAATAGCGCTAATCGATGGGCAGCAAAATTGCGGGCATAACGTCCTGTCAGTGGAAGGGTTTGCCGATCACTGATGAGTTCACATTGACCAAGGCGCAGATTGAATGTCGCGCTCAATTGTCGATTAAATTGCGCTGGCGCCATTGATTTACGCTGTTGCGCGGATTCAGTCGGCAGTGACCAAACTATTGAACACAGGTGAGCATCCGGCAGTGGCAGGAAAGCCAGTATGCCATCACCGTGGAAAACCTGACGCGCAACGCCGCCGTGAGGCTCTTCAGTACGAATGGTGGCGACCAGCGCATGGTGTTCATAATCCCAAAAAGTCAACGGAATATCGGCGTGTTGACGCAACCAAGAGTGAGCACCGTCTGCACCCACGACAAGACGAGACGTGAGCATGGTTCCATCAGATAACGTGATGAAGGCTTCGTTTTCTCCCCAAGCCACATTCTTCAGGGAAGATGGAGTGAATATCGTCACATCCGGCAGATTTTCCGCACGTTGCCAGAGCGCTTGGCGGATCACTGAGTTTTCGATGATATGACCCAGGTGTGTCAAACCATTTTCTGCCGCACTGAACTGAATGCGCCCGAAACTATCCTGATCCCACACTTCCATGCCCTGATAAGCGCTGGCTCGCATCGCAAGAATATCCTGCCAGACACCGAGATGGGTGAGTAATCGTTCACTGGCGGCATTGATGGCCGAAACCCGCAACGCATATTCATCATTGGCATCAAATGGCTTGGCTGGTGGGTGCTCTTCTACAATCGCGATGCGCAAACCGCTACCTTGCAAACCACAGGCCAGCGCAAGGCCAACCATTCCGCCCCCTGCGATCACCACATCAAATGATTGCATTTTTTCTTTCCTCTTAATCTGCCAACGATGACGGTGCAACCCAACCTAATGTCTGACGGGCAAATTGATCCCGCAGCGGGGATAATCTTTCCATTGCCATCAAGCCCAAATTACGCCCCATTTTTAACGGTAAGTAGTCATTGGCGAATAACCTGACCAATCCATCCGTGATCCCAATGGTGGTTTCACGATCGGCCTGACGCTGTTGCTGGTATTGTGCCAGCACGTGATAGGCACCAATGTCCCGCCCTGAAACCGCCGCGGCTGAAATGACTTGCGCCAGCGCCATAACATCACGCATTCCTAAGTTAAAGCCCTGCCCGGCAATCGGATGCAAAGTTTGGGAAGCATTACCGACCAGCGCCAGACGGTGGCTAATTTGCCTGCCGGCTGTCGATAAAGCCAAGGGATAACTGTGCCGTTGACCGCTTTCCCGCATTTTTCCCAAACGCCAGCCAAAGGCTTTTTGCAGGTGTTGCAGGAATTCATGCTGGCTCCAGTGATTGATTTCTGCCTGTTTTTCCAGTGGCTGACACCATACCAGCGAACTGCGCCCTTCCGACATGGGCAACAGCGCTAATGGGCCATGTTCGGTGAAACGCTCGAATGCCCTGCCTTGCGGATGTTCGGAAGTCAGTACATTGGCAATAATGGCGGTCTGCCCATAAGAGTGCTGCTGGAAGGGGATGTTGCACGTTTGGGCTATCGCCGAATGGCTGCCATCCGCCGCAACCAACAACTCCCCGGTCAGTTTTTCGCCATTATCCAGCAAAACTTTCACCGAGTTTTCCAAACGTTCAACGGAACTCACTCTGGCCGGGCAGTAAAGCGTAATATTGGGAGACTGTTTTAATAAATCAAAAAGATGGATACCGGCATCATGCAATTCAATCACATGGCCCAATGCCGGAATAGCATAATCATCAGCGCAGATGTTGACGAAACCGCTGCTACCACGGTCGCTGACATGGACGTGAGTGATTGGGGTCACACAATGTTGCAGCGCAGGCCAGATACCGAGCTGATTCAAGCGCTGGCATGTGCCATAAGCCAAGGCAATCGCCCTTGCATCAAAACCTGGGTGTTCCTTAGTCGGTTCTGCCGCTTCAATCAAGGAGACTTGTACTTGCCCCCGACTCAACGCAGCAATGGCCAGCGCCAATGTCGCGCCTGTCATTCCTCCGCCCACAATAATCACGTTCATTATCACTTCCTGATTACTTTATCCTTAACCCTGTATCCTTAACCCTGTTTTGCCTGTGCCATCAAAGCTTCTATCTCATCCGGATCTTTGACGACAGACTCCGTCAGGTTTTCGTTTCCGGTTTCCGTTATCACAATGTCATCTTCAATACGGATACCGATACCACGGTATTCCGGCGGGACATCAGCATCTGGGGCAATGTAAAGCCCCGGCTCGACCGTCAACACCATGCCGGGTTCCAGAATCCGATCGCGATCGAGGCCGTAATAGCCGACATCATGGACATCCAGCCCCAACCAGTGACTCAAACCATGCATGAAAAATTGACGATAAGCATTGGTTTCGATCAATTGTTCGACTTCACCGTGCATAATTCCCAATTTTACCAACCCCTTCACCATGACACGCACAACTTGCCCTGTGACCTCGCTGATGCTGGTGCCGGGTTGGTACAAATCAAGGGAAAGGTTGATGGCTTCCAGAACAATGTCATAGATTTCACGTTGAGGGCGCGTAAATTTGCCATTAACCGGAAATGTCCGCGTAATGTCGCCGGCATAGCCCGCATATTCACATCCCGCATCGATCAACACGAGATCGCCCTCTTTCATACAGCGATCATTTTCAGTGTAATGCAGGATACAGGCGTTTTCTCCCGCCCCAACAATGGTGTTATAAGCCGGGTAACGTGCCCCCTGACGGGTGAATTCATGGTGAATTTCGGCTTCAAGCTGATATTCAAACATACCCGGATGACAAGCCTGCATGGCTCTGGTATGTGCTTGGGCGCTAATTTCCCCGGCTTTGCGGATGATGTCTAATTCAGCTTCTGATTTAAACAGACGCATTTCATGCAGCCACGGACGCCAATCTGCCATGACCGTTGGCGCACGGAAGTTACGGCGGTTATTTTTACGCAATTTATCCAAGGCACGAAATACAATGTTATCAGCGTATTCAAATTCTCCTTGAGCGTGATAAACCACTTCCAAGCCATTCAATAACAAATGGAGTTGTTCATCGAGATCATCAAATGGCAGGGCACGATCCACCCCCAATGTTTCCAATGCAGCTTCTTGCCCAAGACGGCGACCAAACCAAATTTCCGCACTCAAATCGCGAACACGATTAAACAACACGCTATGATTGTGAGTTTCATCGCTTTTGATCAGTATCAGAACCGCTTGCGGCTCACTGAACCCAGTCAGATACAGAAAGTCACTGTGCTGACGGTAGGGATACTCACTATCTGAATTACGTGTCGCAGGCAAAGCTGAAAAAATAATGGCCGCACTGGCCGGAGCCATTTTTGACAATAATGCCTGACGATGGGATAAATATTCTTGTTTAGTCATACCCTCTCCTGCAATTCCATTATCATTAGTTGGGTGAATGTCGGGTGAATATCGTCAATCAATGCAACGTCGGTTTTTCACTTTTTGCACTGTCTGCGGTTTTCGGTGTCGCTAACGCGATATAGCAGAGTTGAACCGCAACACGGACATATTCCAGTACTTCTTCAAGGGCTTGAGAAAGTTCTTCCTGATCTTCGCTTTCATCATAGCCCAACATGCCAATGTCACGTAAGTCGGTGATAATTTCTTTAATTTCTGGTTGTTTTGTCAATTTGGGATTGGCTACGCCCAGCCCAAGCAAAAAGTGGTTCACCCATCCCGCCAATGCGTCTGCGCAGGCAAAAACCCCAGCCTCTTCATCAGGGAGCAACAGATTAAATACGAAATTATTGTCATCCAGCAATTCAAACGTCGTTTCGTACAATTCCCTAAGCGGCAGAGCCAAAACCTGAGAAAATGCCAGACCATCATTAGCAAGATCATGCACCAACGCCTGCCAGCTACTGTCATGATGACCGCCATGATTTCCACTACCATGTTTTCCACTACATAGTAATCCACTGATTAAGCCATGCATTTCTGCGGCTGTCAGCGCAACGGACTGTTGATGCAAAATTTCATCAAATGATTGATAATTAGGTAATGAGTTTTGTATAGACATGTATATTGATCATCGTTGGCGATATAAGTTCATGCTATGCTACCATCAAGGGGAGTCGCTATACCAGACAGCACACACCGATATATCCCCAATAGATTTCGAGTTGCAACGTGATGGCAAGGGCACCATCCCCAGGGACATAGATTACTTTGTATCTATAACTCATTGACTGGGGTAAGTGGACATGACCTAAAAACGGCAAGTTGAAAAATGAAGGGAAGGAAAAGGAAAGCTTTTGGTATTGTACGGTAATGATTGGTGTCGGCCTTGTTTTATACCATAATTTACTTTATGCCCAATCGATTTCAAATTGCAACAGGACTAACCAAGCCGCAATTTGCAAGATAAGGGATATATGTCAACATCAAGGTATCAGCACAGTAATAAATCAGGAAGGTGTCATGTCTGCACAACCAGTAGATATTCAGATTTTTGGGCGGTCATTACGTGTCAATTGTCCACCAGAGCAGATTGAAGCATTGCAAGCTGCGGCGGAGGAACTTGATCAGCGTTTGAATAACCTCAAAGAACGCACCAGAGTCACTAACACCGAGCAACTGGTTTTTATTGTGGCACTGAATGTCTGTCACGAGTTGGCACAGGAGAAGATGAAAACCCGTGATTATGCTTACAATATGGAACAAAAAATAAAAATGCTCCAGCAGAGCATCGAAAAGGCACTGTTAGAGCAAGGTAAGATTACCTGATACGCCTTACCCGTCCAATTTTGTTGATAAATCAGGCAGTAGTCACTATAGATTAATATAAGCAGTTGCTTTCTTCATTTAGTTCCATACAATAGGCTTCATAGCATTGCTTAGAGCCTATTTAGGTAGTTTAAGCAGCAAAAAATTTTCTCTGAGGTGTTCGTCAGCAGGTCAGTCCCCTGAGCCGATATTTCATATCTATAGAATGTGGTGCTCCGTTTCTTGTGAGCAAGCTTGGCTAGACCAAGAAGCCTAATAGCAACGACTCTGCGTTCACCTTGAACCAAGGGTTCAAGGGTTACCACCTGCAACGGCATCTTGGAGAACCTCCCTTTTTATCTGTTTTGTATCCTTTTCTGCATTCATTAACAGGCAGGTATCATGCAATCAGATTGTTTCCTTTCTCTCCGCCAATCCATTAGAAAAAAAAATCGCCAACGACGTCAAAGCCTGTCCCGCGAACAACAACAGCAATTTGCCCGGCAAGCCGTTAAACAGGTCATGGCTCACCCTAAAATCCAGCAAGCTGATAACATTGCTCTCTATCTCTCTTTTGATGGGGAATTAGACACACGTCCGCTTATCCAAAAGCTTTGGCAGCAAAATAAACAAGTCTACTTGCCAATATTGCACCCTTTCAGCCGGAATCACCTGCTGTTTCTCCGTTATTGCCCCGACACGCCCCTTGTTCGTAACCGCTTTAATATAGAAGAGCCTCAGTTGGATGTCCGGCAGGTTTTACCGATCTCTGAACTTGATATCATGTTTATTCCACTGGTCGCTTTCGATGGTACAGGCCAGCGTTTGGGGATGGGAGGCGGTTTCTACGACAGAACGCTCGCAAAGTGGCAACAACAGCATTTTTACCCGATTGGATTGGCACACAATTTTCAGTTAGTTGAAAAATTACCCAGCTCGAGTTGGGATATCCCCCTGCCGGAGATCATTACACCAGAAAAAGTCTGGCGATGGATATGAACCGCTGAAGGATTAACCGGGGCCATTTGTCTTTAATCGCCCCGGTTGGTTAAATCTTAGTAAAGCAAGCGGGAACGGATCGTGCCCGGCAGGGCTTTCAGTTTCTGCAAGACCAATTCAGCCTGGGCTGAATTTTGCGTCGTGATATCAATCACCACATAACCAATATCGCTGTCAGTCCGCAAATATTGCGCATCAATATTGATCGCTTGCTCCGTGAATACCTGGTTAATGCTGGTTAAGATACCCGGCCGATTTTCATGGATATGCAGTAATCGGTTCGTATCTTTGGCATGAACAGGGAGTGAGACTTCCGGGAAATTAACCGCTGATAATGTCGAACCATTGTCAGAATATTTGACCAGTTTACCTGCAACTTCATAACCGATATTTTGTTGGGCTTCTTGCGTCGACCCGCCAATATGGGGAGTCAACAGTACATTATCAAACTTACTTAATGGAGAGATGAAAGGATCATTGTTGGTTGCGGGTTCATGAGGAAAAACGTCAATCGCTGCGCCAGAAAGATGCCCGGTTTCCAGTGCTTCGCTAAGTGCAGGAAGATCGACGACCGTACCCCGTGATGCGTTGATCAAAATGGAACCCGGCTTCATCAACTCTAATTCTGCCGCCCCAATCATATCCTTGGTTGAAGCCGTTTCAGGAACATGCAAGCTTACAACATCACTCATATTCAATAATTCAGATAAATGATGAACTTGCTGTGCGTTACCCAATGGCAATTTATTTTCAATATCATAGAAATAGACATTCAGGCCAATATTTTCAGCCAAAATGCCAAGCTGTGTACCAATATGCCCGTAACCGATAATGCCTAATTTTTTCCCACGCGCTTCATAGCAGCCTTTTGCCTGCTTATCCCATATCCCATTGTGTGCTTTTGCATTCGCTTCAGGAATACGACGCAACAGCAGCAACAGCTCACCCAATACCATTTCAGCGACTGAACGGGTATTGGAAAAAGGCGCATTAAATACCGGGATACCGCGCTTTGCAGCGGCTTTCAGGTCAACCTGATTCGTACCAATGCAGAAACACCCGACGGCAACCAGCTTTTCCGCTGCGGCAAAAATTTCTTCGGTCAATTGGGTACGGGAACGAACGCCGACAAATCGGGCATCACGAATCGCTTCTTTCAACGCTTCAGGCTCTAATGCTCCTTTGTGATACTCAATATTGCTGTACCCTGCTGCTTTTAAGCTGTCTACTGTGCTTTGATGAACCCCCTCCAGTAGCAGAAATTTAATTTTGTCCTTTTCTAACGATACCTTAACCATTTTCCCGCCCTACTCGTTGTTAACTTTCATAACGCATATCGATTGCACCAAAATAACAAAAAAAACGGCAACAGCAATACAATCGTTTGCTTATATTACAGAATAAGCAACAGTAAATAAGTTGTTATGCAAAGTAAAATAATTCGTTATGGGATATCGAAAGGATATTGAGGTTTTTTTGGGAGAAAATGTGATATATCTCACCAAATTTTCTGTTTTGAATAAATACAAAAATATTTTGAGGGCAGACTATTCTGCCCTCAATAAGTGATTATTCGGTGAGCGTCTTAACGCCATCCGCCGTACCGACCAGTACCACGTTCGCGCCACGATTAGCAAAAAGACCTACAGTGACCACGCCAGTAATGCCATTGATTTTATTTTCCAGATCAACGGCATCAACAATAGAGAGATTGTGAACATCCAGAATATGATTGCCATTATCGGTCACGACGTTTTCACGATAAACCGGTGTCCCCCCCAATTTCACCAGCTCACGTGCCACATAAGCGCGTGCCATTGGGATAACTTCAACCGGCAGGGGGAATTTGCCTAACACATCAACTTGCTTGGACGCATCAATAATGCAGATAAATGTCTTCGCAACCGCCGCAATGATTTTTTCCCGGGTCAATGCTGCGCCGCCACCTTTGATCATCTGCATTTGACCATTAATTTCATCAGCACCATCAACATAAATATCCAGGGTATCAACTTCATTGCAATCAAACACAGGAATGCCGAGACTTTTCAGTTTCTCAGTCGATGCTTCTGAACTCGATACCGCACCTTCAATTTTGTCTTTGATAGTGCCTAACGCATCAATAAAATGCGCTGCTGTAGAACCTGTACCCACACCGACAATAGTGCCTGATTTAACGTATTCTAATGCCGCCCAACCTACTGCTTTTTTCAGTTCGTCCTGAGTCATATTGATCACAGCCTATAATCAGTTACAAGGAAAAATCTGACGGCTAGTATAAACAATATTGGCTCATCCCATGAAAAAATATGGCATAGTTCTAGTGGCATAATGCTAGTTAGGCCACATAATGGTTTTAATATTGAGCCATAACCCCAGAAGAGCAAACGCGGAGAATCTTATTTTTAATGAAACGTCCTGATTACCGATCACTGCAAGCGTTAGATGCTGTGATCAAAGAACGTGGCTTCGAGCGAGCAGCGCAAAAACTTTGTATCACCCAATCAGCGGTATCACAGAGGATCAAGCAGTTGGAAAATATGTTTGGTCAGCCGCTATTGGTACGCACTGTGCCTCCCCACCCCACCGAACAAGGGCAAAAGCTGCTTGCGCTGTTACATCAGGTAGAACTGCTGGAAGCGCAATGGCTTGGCGATGAAAATGGTGATCAGATCCCGTTACTGCTTTCCCTTGCGGTCAATGCAGACAGTCTGGCGACGTGGCTTTTACCGGCTCTCCATCCGGTTTTGTCCGATTTACCTATTCGGCTCAATATTCAAGTGGAAGATGAAACCCGAACCCAAGAGCGTTTGCGGCGTGGTGAAGTGGTCGGAGCGATCAGTATTCAGCCGCAACCGCTGCCAAGCTGTTTGGTTGATAAATTAGGTGCTCTGGATTATCTGTTTGTTGCCTCTCCCGCGTTTGCAAACCGTTTTTTCCCGAATGGCGTTACACGTTCAGCATTGCTGAAAGCACCGGCTGTGGCATTCGACCATTTAGATGATATGCATCAGGCATTCTTGCAACAGAATTTTGATTTATCGCCGGGAAGTGTGCCCTGCCATATCGTGAATTCTTCCGAAGCATTTGTCCAACTGGCAAAACAAGGTTCAACTTGCTGTATGATCCCACACTTGCAAATCGACAAGGAATTGAAAGCCGGTAAATTAGTCGATCTCACGCCAGGATTGTACCAACGCCGTATGCTTTATTGGCATCGTTTTGCACCTGAAAGCGGAGCGATGAGAAAAGTTACTGACGCCCTGCTAAAATTAGGGCGCCAGATGTTACGGCAGGAAGATGAAATTAATTAACGCTGTAATTCAAAAACGGCATCAACGTGATCAGAAAACTCAATATTCTGTGGTGCGTAAGTTTCACTGGCTGAGTCAGCAGCGGGTGATGACAACAGGGCTGTCTGGTATTTCAGACGGCTCATGGGTTCAGGCACAGCATCAGGCGCACGATAGTTAATGCTATATACCGGGCCTAACTTACCGTTGAATCCCTTGGCCAATACCGTCGCTTGTTGGATAGCATTCTCGATAGCTTTTTGTCTGGCTTCATCACGATAGCGTTGCGGATTATTAACACTAAACTGAACCGAGTTAATCTCATTCAATCCGGCTTTCAGGGCACCATCCAGTAACGTGTTCAGTTGTTCCAGCTTGTGAACTTTCACTTCAACTGAACGTGACGCCCGATAACCGGTAATACTGGATTTCCCCGTCTTTTGTTCATATTGATATTCTGGTTGAGTGCGTAAGTTGGCGGCATCAATATCTTTCTTGTCGATGCCACTGTTTTTCAGAAAATCAAAATATTTCGCCACACGTTGATCGACGTTTTTCTTTGCTTCTGCCGCACTCTTTTGAGTTTCGCTCACATGGATTATCAATGTCGCCATATCCGGCGTTGCTTTAACTACCGCGTTGCCAGAAGTGGAAATATGTGGGATAGAGAGCAAGTCAGCAGCGGAAGCCGTCATGCAGGAGACGCTTCCCAGAGCCATTATCGCGGCCAATACCAGTGATTTACGTTTCACAAAACCTCCTTAAATACAGCAAGATTAGGTTAGTAAGGTGCTTTCAGAAACATTAGCACAATCTATAGACGATCTATAGAAAAGTATTGCCATCAATAAAAAATCTGTATCCCTTTCCTGATGAGGCTCCAGGCGATATACCACATCACACAGGCAACAAAAATATTGATGATGCGTTGCGCTCTGGGCTGATTCAGTACAGGCGCAAACCATGCAGACAACAATGACAAGGCAAAAAACCAACTGATCGATGCCATTACCGCCCCAGTGGTAAACCACGGCCTAAGCTCGGCAGACAATTGTCCTCCTATGCTTCCCAATACGACAAAGGTATCCAAATACACATGGGGATTCAGCCATGTCACAGCGAACAGTGTGACTACCACTCGCCAACGGCTTTGGACCGTTTTTTCTGTACGGGAAAGTTCAACGTCTGCCGATAATGCCGTGCGCAAAGCGCCCCACCCATACCACAGTAAAAATGCAGCGCCTCCCCATGTCACGGCGTGCAACAACAGTGTCGATTGTCCCAGCAAGGCACTTCCACCGAATATTCCCGCCATGATGAAAAGCGCATCGCTGATGGAGCATAATGTTGCACTCATTAAATGGAACTGTTTCCGGCTCCCTTGCTGCATGACAAAGACATTTTGCGGCCCAAGCGGCAAGATCATCGCCGCACTGAGAAAAAAACCCTGAATTAATGTTGAAAACATGCACAGATCCCTAATCATTATTCAATGAGTTACGATAACCATGCATATTAAGCAAGATTGTGCATGAGTAAAAATGAATCATTCTAATACATCATTAGGAATGGTAATGGTGGTTTTATTCAAATTTGGGGTGAGAATTTGGTGTGAGAAATCGTTATTCTCACACCGGGATATTTTGATTATTCGTCAGCCTTCTTCTGTAAGGCCGTATTTTGCTGATGCAGATAAACATCCATTTGTGGGAATGGGATGCCGATATTGTGCTTATCCAACGTACGCTTAAAGTTTTCCATCAAATCCCAATAGACATTCCAGGCATCACCATTGGTTGTCCATACCCGCACAATAAAATTCAATGAGGAAGGTGCCATTTCATGCAAGCGGATCGTGACGCTTTTTTCATGTTGAATGCGCTTATCTTGTTTAATCACATCACCCAACACCCTTTTCACTTCATCAATATCCGCGTTGTACGCAACGCCCACCATGATTTGGGTACGGCGGTTCGGTTCACGGCTGGTATTGATAATATTATCTGCAATGATCTTACCGTTGGGGATCACAATGATGCGATCATCTGCGGTGCGCAATGTGGTTGAGAAAATCTGAACCTGCATGACAGTACCTTCCACCGCACCAATACTGACATATTCGCCGGTACGAAGTGGACGGAAAATCACCAATAAAACACCGGCAGCAAAATTAGACAGCGAGCCTTGCAATGCCAGACCGACCGCCAAACCTGCGGCACCGATGACGGCAATCACAGATGCAGTCTGGATGCCCAATTTCCCAAGCACGGCGATAATCGTAAACGCGATGATGGCGTAACGAATAATCGCAGATAAAAAATCAGAAATGGTCGTGTCAATGCCACGCAGTGACATCACACGCTTAACGGCTTTATTCACCAACTTAGCAATGAATAAGCCAACGATCAGGATCAAAATGGCAGATACCACGTTTACCGCATACTGAATCAGGAGATCCTGATTATGGGTAAACCAGCTTGCCGCTTTATCAATCTCATGTGACAGATCGATCTGTTCCATACAAAGTCCACCGTGATTTTTGGGTGATAGAACATAGATTATGGCAGAAAGCCTTTATTGATTGAAAGCTCATACTTATGTTTTGTTTTTTTGCAAAACAAACCCTCTGTAATGGGCCAGCATATCGATAAAATCGTCTGTCCCACAAAAAGCCAGACTCTCGTTATCGTAGTAACTCATGCCCTCTTCTATCACTTCTGTGTCAAGCTCCAGTTGATTAGCCCTGATCATGATCTCACCTTCACTCATCAATAGCGTATATTCATGACCCGCCAACTGCCATTGACGTTCACTGCCTTTAATTTCTTGCAAGGCTGCGGTGATTTTATCCAATACACGCAAATCGCCTTTGACTTCTTCATTCAACCAATGACCGATAGCTTCATGATCCATTGAAAAGGATGATGTGACCTGACCGGTAAGATCCTGCATAAATTCATATTCCATCACGCACCTCCACTATTTTTTTATTATGACAAACTGATACAAGATACTGCGAAATCATCATAAAACAACAGGCACAAAAAAGGGGAGGCATTTGCCCCCCCATTTATTGCAATAATCTTTTTTATACTGCGGTTTGGAAGATCACATCATCCGCTTTTTCTGTGTATTGATTCAATTGATCAAAATTGAGGTAGCGATAAGTATCTGCGGCGGTTTCATCCACTTTATCCATGAACTGCAAATACTCTTCTGGTGTTGGCAAGCGACCCAACAGTGAAGCCACAGCCGCCAGCTCCGCAGAAGCAAGGTAAACATTGGCACCAGAACCCAGGCGGTTAGGGAAGTTACGGGTGGAAGTGGATACCACGGTTGCCCCATCTGCCACACGAGCCTGATTCCCCATGCACAATGAGCAACCCGGGATCTCAATGCGTGCCCCACTCTTACCAAAGACGCTGTAATAACCTTCTTCGGTTAATTGGGCGGCATCCATCTTCGTCGGAGGCGCAATCCACAAGCGAGTGGGTATCTGGCCTTTATGCTGATCCAGCAACTTGCCCGCTGCACGGAAATGACCAATATTCGTCATGCAAGAGCCAATGAAAACTTCGTCAATTTTGCTGTTGGCAACGTCAGATAACAGGCGTGCATCATCAGGATCATTCGGCGCACATAAAATAGGCTCTTTAATCTCTGCCAGATCGATTTCAATCACGGCGGCGTATTCCGCATCGGTATCCGCTTCCAACAACTGGGGATCTTTCAGCCAGTTTTCCATGCCTATGATCCGGCGTTCCAATGTCCGGCGATCACCATAACCTTCCGCAATCATCCATTTCAGCAATACAATGTTCGATTGCAGGTATTCAATGATCGGCGCTTTATCCAGTTTAATGGTACATCCTGCTGCGGAACGTTCCGCAGACGCATCCGCCAACTCAAATGCCTGTTCGACCTTGAGTTCCGGTAACCCTTCAATCTCAAGAATACGGCCGGAGAAGATGTTCTTCTTGCCTTTTTTCTCGACAGTCAGCAAACCTTGTTGAATCGCATAATAAGGAATGGCATGAACCAGATCACGCAAGGTGATGCCGGGCTGCATTTTTCCTTTAAAACGAACCAGTACGGATTCTGGCATATCCAACGGCATAACGCCCGTTGCCGCCGCAAATGCCACCAGCCCGGAACCCGCCGGGAAAGAAATGCCAATCGGGAAACGAGTATGGGAATCTCCGCCGGTACCCACCGTATCGGGCAACAACATGCGGTTTAACCATGAGTGGATAATGCCATCTCCCGGACGCAACGATACCCCGCCGCGGTTCATAATGAAATCGGGCAGAGTATGGTGGGTGGTCACATCCACTGGTTTTGGATAGGCAGCAGTATGGCAGAATGATTGCATGACCAGATCCGCAGAAAAGCCCAGACACGCCAAATCTTTCAATTCATCCCGTGTCATTGGGCCGGTCGTATCCTGAGACCCCACAGACGTCATCTTAGGCTCACAATATTCTCCGGGACGAATCCCCGCTGTACCGCAGGCACGGCCAACCATTTTCTGTGCCAATGAGAAACCGCGATCGCTTTTCGCAACCGCTTTCGCCTGACGGAAGACATCGCTGTGTGGCAGACCCAATGATTCACGTGCTTTGCCCGTCAAACCGCGACCGATAATCAAGGGGATACGACCACCGGCACGCACTTCATCGATCAGCACATCCGTTTTCAGTGCAAAAGTCGCCAGCAGTTCATGGGTTTCGTGATGGCGGATTTCACCTTTATAGGGGTAGATATCAATGACATCTCCCATATTCAGCTTAGAAACGTCGACCTCGATGGGCAATGCACCGGCATCTTCCATGGTATTGAAGAAAATCGGCGCGATTTTTCCGCCCAGTACCACACCAGCACCGCGTTTATTTGGCACAAACGGGATATCTTCTCCCATAAACCACAATACGGAGTTCGTTGCCGATTTACGGGAGGAGCCGGTTCCCACCACATCACCCACGTAGGCCAACGGGTAACCTTTCTTGCTCAGGGCTTCGATTTGCTTAATCGGACCTACGGCACCTGCTTGATCAGGCTCAATACCTTCACGGGCATTCTTGAGCATTGCCAGAGCATGTAGGGGAATATCAGGACGTGACCACGCATCAGGCGCAGGGGAAAGATCATCGGTATTGGTTTCACCCGTGACCTTAAAGACAGTAATGGTGATTTTTTCCGCTAATTCTGGACGCCCAAGAAACCATTCTGCATCAGCCCATGACTGAATAATCTGTTTGGCGTGGACATTACCCGCTTTGGCTTTTTCTTCCACATCATAGAAACTGTCGAACATCAGCAACGTATGAGAAAGTGCTTTCGCCGCAATCGGAGCCAGCTTTTCATCATCAAGGGCATCAATTAACGCGTGGATATTATACCCACCCTGCATGGTTCCCAATAATTCAATGGCTTTTTCCTGTGTCACCAAAGGAGAAGCCGCCTCCCCTTTAGCAACGGCAGCCAGGAAACCCGCTTTAACATAAGCCGCTTCATCTACACCAGGGGGAACACGATGGGTCAGTAGATCTAGCAGGAAATCTTCTTCACCTTTAGGTGGGTTCTTCAGTAATTCAACCAGCGCTGCTGCTTGAGCTGCGTCTAACGGCTTAGGGACGATGCCTTGCGCTGCACGCTCGGCTACGTGCTTGCGGTATTCTTCTAGCACGACTTTCTCCTCGCTCTCATTGTCATTTTATCTACCCGGCTGTCAGCACCCGGTAACGATTATCAAAGAACAATCAGCTAAGACAATCATCATGGGTGCCAGGTCAGAGGATTTTGCTCGCATAACATCAGGATTATGCCCAGCTTCGGGCGTTTAGCATACCAAAATTTGAATAGCATGTTAATTCATTCACATAAAATCAACATTGAACCATGATAAAATTCTGGATAAATAAACTTGAAGAGTGTATTAAAGTTTTAAATGCTATATGTTGCTATTTCAGACTGAAAATACCTTACTTTCTACCCACTGTAAAAAAGCGGATATCAACCTCGTTTAAAAGGATATCATCATGCCTAATAGAGAAAGAGATAACGCTATAGCAAGCACAAGTTATCATTCTCCAGTGATTATGGAAGAAAAAATTTACCCTGAATATCAGGCGAAAATTAAGGAAGTGAATCAAAATGCCATGCTATCTGCACTTGGAGAACTCCAGCTAAATGAATCCCGTTACTGGTATGAATCTATAAAAGAAACAATATTGGGAGATGGACACCATAGTACCTTTAACAAAACCTGCCGCTCCATAAGAAATACCTTTAATCCTGAATATGTGACCAGCGGTTTAGATAATTGCCGACATTTTGTCTGTTCCGCGTCAGGTACAACCGTTGGAATTATTATATTAAGGCTTGCTAAACCTAATGAACCTGATGATGCGGATCAAATAGCATTCATAGCAACCTATCCTAACGGTTATGGTTACGGGGGCTTGCTCGTTCAACATGTGGTCAATATATCCCACACCTTAGGCCATCAAGGTATATTAGAAGTTAAAGCAGAACCTGATGCCGAAATTTTTTACCAAAAATTAGGCTTTGTCACTATTAGTGACTTTCTTGGTCTAAAACGTATGAGGTTAACTCCAACTGGTAACAGTAAATGGCATCAACTCAATGGGAAATATCAACTTAAAAGAACCCCTCGTCCACGTAATTCAAATTGGCAATGTCATATACTGTAGATTCAATGGAGTTTTTTATGGGGAAGCTTGAAATAATCCGTTGCACGTAAAACGGCTTCCATAATAGAAGCCGTTTTCACCACTGCAAAAGCTAAAGCATTATTTCTTTTTCTTTGCCTTAGGGTTTGGCAAGTCAGTAATGCTGCCTTCGTAAATTTCCGCAGCCATACCGATTGATTCGTACAACGTTGGGTGAGCATGGATAGTCAGAGCGATATCTTCTGCATCACAGCCCATCTCGATAGCCAGACCGATTTCACCCAGCAGTTCGCCGCCGTTAGTACCGACAACAGCACCACCGATAATGCGGTTTGTTTCTTTATCGAAAATCAGTTTGGTCATACCATCTGAACAATCAGATGCAATTGCACGACCGGAAGCTGCCCATGGGAAAGTCGCAGTCTCGTAGCTGATGCCTTTTTCTTTCGCTTCTTTCTCTGTCAAGCCAACCCATGCGACTTCTGGCTCAGTGTAAGCAATAGATGGAATGACTTTTGGATCGAAGTAATGTTTCTTACCAGAAATCACTTCAGCGGCAACGTGACCTTCGTGAACACCTTTGTGTGCCAGCATTGGCTGACCAACGATATCACCGATAGCAAAGATGTGAGGCACGTTAGTGCGCATTTGTTTATCCACGTGGATAAAGCCGCGCTCATCAACTTCAACACCCGCTTTGCCCGCATCCAGAGATTTACCGTTTGGTACACGGCCGATAGCAACCAGAACGGCATCATAACGCTGTGGCTCTGCTGGTGCTTTTTTGCCCTCCATTGTTACGTAGATGCCATCTTCTTTAGCTTCTACTGCGGTCACTTTCGTTTCCAGCATCAGATTGAACTTCTTGCTGACGCGCTTAGTGAACACTTTAACAATGTCTTTGTCCGCAGCAGGAATAACCTGATCGAACATTTCTACCACGTCGATCTGAGAACCCAGAGCGTGGTAAACCGTTCCCATTTCCAGACCGATAATACCGCCACCCATGACCAACAGGCGTCCCGGAACGGTTTTCAGCTCCAACGCATCGGTAGAATCCCATACGCGAGGATCCTCATGTGGAATGAATGGCAATTGAATTGGGCGTGAACCCGCTGCGATAATGGCATTATCAAAATTAATCGTTGTTGCGCCGTTCTCGCCTTCAACTACCAGAGTGTTAGCACCGGTAAATTTACCCACGCCATTAACAACATTAACTTTACGGCCTTTAGCCATGCCGCCCAGACCGCCTGTCAACTGAGAAATAACTTTTTCTTTCCAGAGACGGATCTTATCGATATCAGTTTGTGGCTCACCAAACACGATACCGTGTTGTGCCAAAGCTTTTGCTTCTTCAATCACTTTTGCTACATGAAGCAGCGCCTTGGATGGGATACAACCCACATTAAGACACACACCACCCAAAGTCGAGTAGCGCTCAACCAAAACAGTATCTAAACCTAAGTCTGCACAACGGAAAGCAGCAGAATACCCCGCAGGGCCTGCTCCAAGCACCACTACCTGGGCTTTAATTTCAGTACTCATCATGACCTCTTAATTGTTTGTCCGGCGAGTCAGACGAAAAAAAACCATATTCTCCCGGGACGTACACACCGCGAGCAGTTTACAGAATTGTAAATAACCTGAAAAGCGCGTTAACGTGACAGAAATCCCAACCTGCCAGATGCAAGGTGAAAATATCTATCACGCTAGTCATCATTAGGCCGGTATATTTACCGGCCTTTGCATTACATCACCAAACGGCGGATGTCGCTCATCAATTGATTAATATAAGTGATGAAGCGTGCACCATCTGCCCCGTCGATCACACGGTGGTCGAAAGACAGAGACATCGGCAGAATCAGGCGCGGAACGAATTCTTTGCCATTCCAGACAGGTTTCATGGAAGAGCGGGACAGCCCCATGATTGCCACTTCTGGCGCATTCACAATAGGTGCAAAGCCGGTAGTACCGATACCACCGAGACTTGAGATGGTGAAGCAGCCACCCTGCATGTCGGAAGCAGTCAGCTTACCAGCACGAGCTTTCTTGGAAACTTCAGCCAATTCTCTGGACAGTTCCATGATGCCTTTCTTGTTGACATCCTTGAATACAGGAACAACCAGACCGTTAGGTGTATCAACCGCAATACCGATGTTGACATATTTTTTCAGGATCAGCTTCTGGCCATCTTCAGAAATAGAGCTGTTAAAGCGTGGCATGGCTTCCAGTGCTTTCGCTGCTGCTTTCATGACGAATACCAGCGGTGTGATCTTCACGCCAAGCTGTTTCTTCTCAGCTTCTTTGTTCTGCTGTTTACGGAACTCTTCAACTTCAGTGATATCCGCTTCATCGAACAGATTAACGTGAGGGATCATGACCCAGTTGCGGCTGAGGTTAGCACCAGAAATTTTCTGGATACGGCTCATTTCAACTTCTTCGATTTCACCGAACTTGCTGAAATCAACTTTTGGCCAAGGCAGCATACCCGGCAAACCACCGCCCGCAGCCGCAGGTGCAGCTTCCGCACGTTTAATCGCCTCTTTCACGTAAGCCTGAACGTCTTCACGCAGGATGCGACCCTTACGGCCAGTGCCTTTTACTTTCGCCAGATTGACGCCGAATTCACGCGCCAGACGACGGATAACCGGCGTGGCATGAACGTAAGCGTCATTTTCGGCAAATTCATTTTTACCTTCTGCTGGTTTGCTTGCTGCCGGTGCTGAGGCGGCTTTCGCCGGTTCAGCCGCAGGCGCTGGAGCCGCTGCTGGCGCTGCCGCAGGTGCTGCACCCGCCACTTCGAACACCATGATCAGAGAACCAGTTTTCACTTTATCGCCGGTCGCGATCTTGATCTCTTTCACCGTACCCGCGAATGGCGCAGGGACTTCCATTGAAGCCTTGTCACCTTCAACCGTGATCAGTGACTGTTCTTCGGCAATGGTATCACCCACTTTGACCATGATTTCGGTCACTTCAACTTCGTCACCACCGATATCCGGTACGTTGACTTCTTTTGCCGCAGATGCCGCAGGCGCTGCTGCCGGAGCCGCTGCCACTGCTACTGGTGCTGCGCCAGAACCTGCGACTTCGAATACCATGATCAGAGAACCGGTTTTTACTTTATCGCCGGTCGCGATTTTGATCTCTTTCACCGTACCCGCGAATGGTGCAGGCACTTCCATCGAAGCCTTGTCACCTTCAACGGTGATCAGTGACTGCTCTTCAGTCACCGTATCACCCACTTTGACCATGATTTCGGTTACTTCAACTTCATCACCACCAATATCTGGTACATTGACTTCTTTGCTTCCCACTGCTGCCGGTGCCGCTACTGGCGCTGCCGCTGCTTGCTGTGCAGGCGCAGCTTCTGCTGCACCGTTTGCGGATTCAAAAATCATAATCAGTTTGCCGGTTTCAACTTTATCGCCAACTGCAACTTTGATTTCTTTCACCACACCCGCCTGTGGGGATGGGACTTCCATGGAAGCCTTGTCACCTTCAACGGTGATCAGTGACTGTTCTGCTTCTACTGTGTCACCGACTTTCACCAGAATCTCGGTCACTTCAACTTCATCTGCCCCAATATCAGGCACATTAATTTCGATAGACATGAATCTTTACCTCTTATGCCAGACGTGGGTTAACTTTTTCTGGGTTGATGTTGTATTTCTTGATGGCTTCTTCAACGACTTTCACATCAACTTCGCCACGTTTAGCCAATTCACCCAGCGCTGCAACAACCACATAAGAAGCATCAACTTCAAAGTGATGACGCAGGTTCTCACGGCTGTCAGAACGACCGAAACCGTCAGTACCCAGTACACGGAACTCGCTTGAAGGAACAAAGTTACGCACTTGTTCTGCAAACAGTTTCATGTAGTCAGTGGAAGCAACCGCTGGCGCTTCATTCATGATCTGAGCAATATAAGGAACGCGAGGTTCTTCTGATGGGTGCAACATGTTCCAACGCTCACAATCCTGACCATCACGAGCCAGTTCAGTGAAGGAAGTTACGCTGTAGACGTCTGAGCCAACGCCGTATTCCGCAGACAGGATCTTCGCTGCTTCACGAACATGACGCAGGATAGAACCAGAACCCAGCAACTGCACTTTACCTTTCTCGCCTTCCAGGCTTTCCAGCTTGTAGATACCTTTACGGATACCTTCTTCAGCCCCTTGCGGCATAGCTGGCATGTGGTAGTTTTCGTTCAGAGTGGTGATGTAGTAGTAGATATTCTCTTGTTTCTCACCATACATACGCTCCAGACCATCATGCATGATAACAGCCACTTCATAAGCGAATGCAGGGTCATAAGAGATACAGTTAGGAATAGTCAGGGACTGAATGTGGCTGTGGCCATCTTCGTGCTGCAAACCTTCACCGTTCAGCGTGGTACGGCCAGAAGTCCCACCCACCAGGAAGCCGCGAGCTTGTTGGTCACCCGCTGCCCAGCACAGATCACCGATACGCTGGAATCCGAACATGGAGTAGTAGATATAGAACGGGATCATTGGCAGGTTATTGGTGCTGTAAGACGTTGCCGCCGCCAGCCAAGATGAAGCCGCACCCAGTTCGTTGATACCTTCTTGCAGGATCTGACCTTTTGCATCTTCTTTATAGTATGCAACCTGCTCACGGTCTTGCGGCGTATACTGCTGACCGTTCGGGCTGTAGATACCGATTTGACGGAACAGGCCTTCCATACCGAAGGTACGTGCTTCGTCAGCAATGATTGGAACCAGACGATCTTTGATCGACTTGTTCTTCAACATGACATTCAGCGCACGAACGAAAGCGATAGTGGTAGAAATTTCTTTGGATTGTTCTTCCAGCAGAGAGCTGAATTCTTCCAGCGCTGGGATTTCCAGTTTCTCGTCGAAGTTCACGCGACGGCTTGGCAGGTAACCACCCAGTGCATTACGGCGCTCATGCAGGTATTTAGATTCTTCAGAATCTTTATCGAAAGTCACGTATGGCAGGCTGTCGATCTGCTCGTCAGAGACAGGCACATTGAAACGATCGCGGAAGTGGCGAACGCCTTCCATGTTCATTTTCTTGACCTGATGGGCAATATTTTTACCTTCAGCGGTATCACCCATGCCGTAACCTTTGATGGTCTGAGCCAGGATGACCGTTGGTTGACCCGTAGTATTCTGTGCTTTATTCAGTGCAGCATAAACTTTCTTCGGATCATGACCACCACGGTTCAGTGCCCAAATTTCGTCATCAGTCATGTCTTTGACCAATGCCGCTGTTTCTGGGTAACGGCCGAAGAAGTGTTCACGGACATAAGCGCCATCTTTGGACTTAAATGTCTGGTAGTCGCCATCCAGGGTTTCGTTCATCAATTGAACCAGTTTACCGCTGGTGTCTTTACGCAGCAGAGCGTCCCAACGTTCACCCCACAGGACTTTCAGTACCTGCCAACCAGCACCTGCGAAGATGCCTTCCAGTTCGTTAACAATTTTGCCGTTACCAGTTACTGGGCCATCCAGACGCTGCAAGTTACAGTTGATGATGAATACCAGATTATCCAATTTTTCGCGGGTTGCGATAGTGATCGCACCTTTAGATTCTGGTTCATCCATTTCACCGTCGCCCAGGAAAGCGTAAACGGTTTGTTTAGACGTATCTTTCAGGCCACGATGCTCCAGATATTTCAGGAACTTAGCCTGATAAATCGCGGAGATTGGACCCAGACCCATTGAAACAGTTGGGAACTGCCAGAAGTCAGGCATCAGTTTTGGATGCGGGTAAGAAGACAGACCATGACCACCGATTTCCTGACGGAAATTATTCATCTGCTCTTCAGTCAGACGACCTTCAAGGAATGCACGTGCGTAAACGCCCGGAGAAATGTGGCCCTGGAAGTATACCAAGTCACCACCATCATTCTCATTACGAGCGCGGAAGAAGTGGTTAAAGCAAACTTCATAAACAGTAGCGGAAGACTGGAATGAAGCCATGTGGCCACCCAGTTCCAGATCTTTTTTGGATGCACGCAGAACGGTCATCACGGCATTCCAGCGGATAGCAGAGCGGATACGACGCTCTAAATCCATGTTGCCAGGGTAAGCAGGCTCATCCTCAACAGGAATCGTGTTGATGTAATCGCGGCTTGCAGCACCTGCGGCAACGCTAACACCGCCTTTACGAGCTTCATTCAATACCTGATCAATCAGGAACTGAGCACGCTCAATACCTTCTTCACGGATGACCGATTCGATCGCCTGTAACCAATCGCGAGTTTCGATCGGATCCACGTCATTTTTCAAAATATCTGACATGGTGTATTCCTTATCTGTTATCTATTTCTAATGGTTATTGGAGCCTATCTTCTGGTCATACCTTTTGACGAAATTGCTTGTTATGACCGGAAGATAGGCCCTGCTGTATATTGCCGCTAAAACTCTTGGATAAAGAGTCGACGAACTGTACAAACGCAGCAGTCAGGATCTGTACAGTCAAGTTTAGAACCTCTCCCATTCGGGAATTTGATTTGTCTATGACGCCCCAAGGGACAGGCTCTTATTCCTGATGTTGCTGGAGCCGCCTCAATGAACGCTCACGTCGAGTATGTTCACGAGTCAGATCCAATAAAACTTCTTCAATAAAGGCCAAATGGCGATGCGAAGCCTCACGGGCTTTTTCCGGTTCTCTCGCCATGATAGAGTGAAAAATCTCAGCCCTATGGTCACTGACGGCCGCCAGCATTTCTTTACGGGTATAGATGACATCAAAATTGCGCCTGATATTTTGTTCTAACATAGGGATCATACAACGCAATAAATGCAGCAATACCACGTTATGGGCAGCTTCCGTGACAACAAGCTGATATTGCAGGACAGCATCAGATTCCGCATTCACATCACCACTTTGCTGTGCGACTTGAATCGCGAGATGGCTTTGCTCAATGCGTTTGAAATCCTCATCGGTTCCCCTAAGGGCGGCATAATAAGCCGCAATCCCCTCTAATGCATGGCGTGCTTCAAGGAGATCGAACTGGGATTCTTGATTTTCTGCAATAAGTTGGGCAAGCGGGTCGCTGAAACTCTGCCACAGATTGTTCTGTACGAAAGTTCCTCCCCCTTGACGACGGAAAAGAAAGCCTTTGGCTTCCAATTTTTGAATGGCTTCGCGCAATGAAGGACGTGATACTTCAAACTGCTTTGCCAGCTCACGCTCAGGCAGCAGTTTTTCTCCCGGGCGTAGCGAGCCTTCGAGAATGAGCTGTTCAAGACGCTGCTCAATCACATCTGATAACTTTGGTTGGCGAATCTTGCTATAGGCCATATCTGCTGTAAGCCATTCAATGAGTCAATGTTGCTTCGGGCTATATACTCTACTCAACTAAGCGTCAGTCACTAAACTCTGGCTAATGGGCCAAAGTCAATTGGTAATACCAATTTAGAGTACAGGGTCTTAAAGTAACAAAGTATTCACTAGCTGTCTATAAAGACCTTGAGCTAAATCATAAAAATCTGCAAATTTTAACAAACTATTTTAAATTTTATCAGAAAATTATAACCGGAGAGTACTTTTTAGGCGGGCAATCTGATGGTATTTAACGTTCGTATAACGCATAGATGAGAAAAATCAATCAGTAACCATTTTAAAAATATAACCCCCATCAACTTCAAGTTACAGCTTTCAAGATGAAAGCTGCTTATTAACGCCATAAAAAAATTCCCGATAACAGCATTTCATTGCCATAACCGGGAATTAGCCACTCATAAATTGTAGTTTATTAATGTTAATGATAAGTTCAATCTTCATGCTCTAACTGTTAAAAATACAATGTTAATCATAAATTTTAATGATAATTATTTATATATAATCTAAAAATTATTGCCCCGTATATAATGGCAAATCAGGAATATCATCAAAATTAGTATCTTTTTTTGCCATTACAAGTGTAAGATCGGGAAAATATCCGGAATTATTATAAACTCTAAAATCCAAATTCAGGTAGCCCATAAAATGAAACTTCACAATGATTTTTATCAAAGATAGAAAATGGGAAACTAAAGTAAATATCAATTTTCTGTTCTAAATAACTATTACTTTATTATTCATTATACTCTGGCAAATCAGGAAAATTATCCATATCAGTAGTACCTGGTGGCGCCAATATAATTATAGCCTTGAACACACCAGATATTGGAAAATTCATAGAATACAATAGATCGTATTTCCCAAGTGGGTATTGTTGATCACCATACTGTAAATAACAATAAACATTACAAACAGGTTGACCAATATAAGGTGAACCAAAATTTATATCTATATATTGTGGAAAATGAATCTTGCCATCAAATTTATCGATGAATTTATACTTTATCTTTCCTGATACTCCCTTAAAAACATACTTACCCCAACAACATGTTACTTTTTTTGAGAAGGAATAAGATGTTGCGGGTACTTGTTCCAATACCCTGAATTCAATTTTGCCTCTATTAGTTTAAATGAATGTTCAGTATAATTTTTAATTGTAATAACCTCATCATCACAATAATAATATTGCACATTATAATCTTTCATAATTTTACCCTCAAATAAAAATGATAACTTCCTTATCTTTAAATTAGTACATTTCCACAGAATGTCAAAATATCACTTAAAATAAAAAACGTTCAGTGATAACTTAATAAAAAATTTTACTTATATAATAAAACCCCATTATATTAACAAAATAACTAACAACACCCAACACTCGGAATAACGAAATAACATAAAGATAAAAAAAGAAAATATATTATTCAACAATAATCAACAAATGAAAAACTGAAATTATTCTGCACAATCATGTGTAAATAAAATAACAAAGATAGGGAACAGATGATTGCTAACACCAGCTCCCGATCCTTTCATTGTTAAACTAATGCGCCATAAATCGTTAACAATGCAACAATAATCACAATCGTAAAAGTCGCCTTTTTTGCTAATGTTACCGCAGCAACAGGCGTTTCTACCGGATTAAGATGAGGTTCTTTACTTAAGGCGAATTGTGCCAATTGGCTAACTACCTTGTATTGCGATGAGCGAAAATCAGTAAGTGATGCAATCCAAGCGGGTAAAGCTTTCTCACCATGCCCTAATAAAGCATAGGTAATACCCGCCAAACGTGCCGGAAGCCAATCCAGCCAATGCAATATGCCATCAACGCCCGATTGTGCTCTCTGCACTGCGGTGGCATGCTGTGCCAACCACCCTTGGTAAGCGCTAAGGCAGCCATACCCCATCAAAATAGCCGGCCCCCATTTACCCAACACAGCCAACCAAAAAATAGGAGCAAGATAATAACGAAAATTTGTCCAGATCAATGAATTCTGTATCTCGCGCAACCGCTCCTCTTTTGTGGTATCAGGTAACATTCCCTGAATCCTCGTCAGACGGGCAAGATAGTTATTCTGCTGTTCAAGATCAGCTTGACGCACAGCCTGGAGATATCCACGGTAATCATGACGCAGCCCACCTGCACCAATACATAACAAACTGATAATAATACCTAGCACAATGGCGGGAATGCCAAAAGCAACAGCGCTGAAAATATCAATCAGTTTCCACGTTAATAAGGCGACCAGCAAGGTCATACCCAGACTGCCCCATAGTGAATGTGACCTGAGTCTGACAAAAAACGGTGCTAAATAGCGTCCCAGTTGCCAGTGATCTCCCAACTTAAAAACACGTTCCCATGCCAGTATTAATAATAGAATAAAGAGAGTCATCCAACTCGCTCCTTCAATAATTGACGGTAATGTTCCCAGTAAAAATAAGGCCCAGGATCAGTTTTCCTGCCTGGCGCGATATCACTGTGCCCGGTAATATTGTTAAGAATATCAGGATATTGACTAATAAGTAGCTCAGTAACTTCGGTTAATTTAGTGTACTGAATTTCAGTAAACTCCTCATAATCTGTGCCTTCCAGTTCGATGCCTATCGAAAAATCATTACATGTATCACGATCACAGTAGCAAGAAACGCCAGCATGCCAAGCTCTTTTATTAAAAGGAACATATTGCACAATCTCTCCATCACGCCGAATTAAGCAGTGAGCAGAAACACACAAGTGCTTGATCTCATCAAAAAAAGGATCATCTTTAGGGTCCAGTGTTCCCATAAATAATTGATCAATATAAGGGCCACCAAACTTACCGGGAGGTAAGCTGATATTATGAATGACCAATAATGATGGCATCTCTCCCTCTGGGCGAAGATCACAATGTGGAGAAATAACTTTTTTTACTCCCTCAATCCATCCTTCATGTAGCTTCATTCTTTTACTCCCCCTTAAAGTGTAACAGCTTAGCATGTTAGCACCTTCAATCAGCCAGCCAATATTTCTGACGTTTTTTTATTTATGAGTGAACTCGAAAAATTTTTGCAAAAAAATGCAACATAAGGTTATTTTTTCGAGTCGGCTTCATAAATTTTACTAACGATATTTTATTTCTCTTATTTTTCTTCATGCTTATTGGCACCCACAGTCAGACCCAATAGTTTGCAACTGAAAAGATGAAGGGGATATCTGCTATTGAACCTAGCAAACTGTCCAAATACGCATAAAGGAGAAAAAATGAAACAACAAGGATTTACATTAATTGAAGTGATGGTTGTTATGGCTATCGTATCTATTCTCGGTGCCATTGCCATTCCCAGTTATCAGGGATATATCCAAAAAGCGGCATTAACCGATATGCTACAAGCTATTGTGCCTTATAAATCCGGTGTGGAACTGTGTCGCTTCGAAGCTGAAAATTACAAAGATTGCCACTCTGGCCATCCCTCGATTCCATCAGGTCACAATAGCCGTTATATCAACACCATCTCAGTGAAAGAGGGAGAAATAACAGTATTGGGACAACAGAATCTCAATGGACTTCATGCCACATTGAGACCCAGCCAAGATACGAAAACTGGCCTTACCCAATGGAAAGCGATTTGTGAGTCTGAAAATGAATCGTTAAAAATAAAATGTCAGGAAACTTTGAAATTTTAAGCATCACTTTTCACAGCTAATCAGCTTTAAATTGAAGAGAAATTATTAAGTCACACCAATATCAAAGGAATAAAGATCATGATAAATAAGGATCATCTCTTGATGGAAAAAGAAATAAAAGAACTATGCCAACGGCATCAGGCGATTATTATAAAAAAAGATCTCCACACGATCACCATTGCCTGTAGCCAATCACCTAATGAGGATTTTATTGCTGCACTGAGATTTATTTCAGGTTTAATCGTTAATGTCGATATTTGGCCACAAGCAAAAATAGAATCCATGCTGACACAAGAAAATTCATTAATATCAGCAAAGAATTACTGTTCAGAAAGTGATGAAGAGGAACCGTATCGCATAGAGCACCTTGATAGCAATCATTCCCGTCATCATAATCTAATGCAAACAAATGATCTCCATGATGAGGAAATAGACACTCCGGTTATTCAGCTAATTAACCAGACGATCTTAACTGCAATACAAAAAAGGGCTTCAGATATTCACCTTGAGCCTTCTCAACGTGGCTATCAGATACGTATTCGAGTTGATGGTGCATTGCATTCCATGCAGGCACCTCCTCCTCAAATGAATACCGGTATTCCTGCCCGCTTAAAAATCATGGCAAAACTCAACATTGCTGAAAAACGTCAGCCACAAGATGGGCAATTTGACTGGAGTGACAACAAAAACAGTTATGCGATACGGATATCAACACTCCCTACACTACATGGAGAAAAAATAGTCCTGCGTATTTTAAATACCATACACCAATTATCCTTAGAACAATTAGGTTTGCCTGAATCACAATTACAACTTTTAAAACAGAAACTCCATTTACCACAAGGAATGATTTTAGTAACGGGACCAACCGGCAGCGGGAAAACGGTCACATTGTATAGCTGTCTGCAATATTTAAACCAGGCTAAAAAGAATATTTGTAGCGTCGAAGATCCTGTTGAAATTCCCTTGGATGGCATCAACCAAACACCGGTTAATAACAAGATTGGTCTCGATTTTGCTAAAGTTCTCAGGGCATTATTACGGCAAGATCCCGATATTATTATGGTTGGTGAGATCCGTGACAACGAAACCGCCGAAATATCAATGAAAGCAGCACAAACAGGGCACTTGGTTTTATCAACACTGCATACCAATTCCACTATTGATACGTTATCTCGTCTGCGTAATCTGGGGATCTCTGGCTATACCACAGCCTCATGTGTGAAATTAATCATCGCACAACGGCTGGTGCGTAAGCTCTGCCCCCATTGCCGACAACAAGACAATATCCCTACCGTGATCCCTGATACTGTTCATTCAGAGAATATTTACTCAACAAAGGAAGCTGTCTCTGCCAGATCGGGTTCTATAAAACAACCGCTCTCAATAAAAAAATGGCATGCCGTAGGTTGTGATCACTGTTTTTCTGGCTACTACGGCAGAGCTGCCATCTATGAATTTCTCGAAGTCAAACCTGAACTCCAGCAAACTCTGTCTGAGTGTTCTAACACCAGCTTTTCACATTTACTTGCTTCTCAGCAGAATGCAACGCTTTTTTCAGCGGGGCTGACATTGGTGGAGAAAGGAATAACGACTCTTGAAGAGATTTACCAGATTACAGGCCATGAAACCGTATGAAAATAGAATATATTTACCAATGGCAGGCAATTAACCAGAACGGCAAAGCGATAAAAGGAGAGTGTATTGGTCACAGCAAAAGAAGTGTGTTCCAGCACCTCAGCCATCTCGATCTTCAACCCTATACTATTAAATGTAAAAAAATCATTTATTACAGCAAAAAGGAAATGGCATATTGCCTACATTTTATTCATCAGTTAAGCACATTACTGACGTCAGGCATCCCTTTACTCAAGGGACTGTCTATTCTCTTACAAGAGTGTAAACATGCTCTCTGGCGATGTGTCTTGGCGGACATGATTCAGAAAATTCGTCAGGGAGAATCATTTTCCGCAACGCTGGAACAGTACCCAAAGTTATTTTCTCCCTTGTTCTGCCAACTTATCGCAGTAGGCGAGCAAACTGGTCAGCTTGAAAATTGCTGCCAATTAATCATTAATCGATTGGAACAGCAGAATACGTTGAAGAAGAAAATTCAGAAAGCGTATCACTATCCCTTGATAGTTGCTTGTGTGAGCCTTTTGGTGATTATTTTGATGTTGATTTTCGTTCTGCCAGAATTTCGACAAGTCTATTCTTCGTTAAATGCCACTCTGCCTCTGTTAACTCAGTGGGTTCTATCCACTTCTGATTTATTGATCCATCATGGGATATTACTCCTGTTAATAATACTGATATCGTTAATGAGTTACCTATGGCTACGCCACCGTTTTCCCATTTTTAAAGTAAAAGAAAAAATGCTTTTTCTGAGACTTCCCATTTTTAAGCAACTCACTATTTATCAACAGACCAATCAAATATTTCATATCCTGTTTATGACACAAAAAGCGGGATTGACACTCATGACAGGGCTTGAATGTGCTCTAAATGCAACTCAGCATCCTGTTTTTATTGCTGGCGTGAAAAGCCTGCACAAGCAAATTCAACAAGGCATTTCAATGAGTGAGGCATTAAAACAAACAGCCTATTTCCCTTCACTATGCCAACAATTTGTCACGATAGGTGAAGAGTCAGGAGAATTAGAATTATTTCTATTCAATCTTGCACAATGGTATCAAGAAAAATCAATCAACCTTGCTGATAGTTTGGTTCAATTCCTGGAGCCTTTGTTGATGCTGATAATGGCTTTGATTGTTGGTTTATTATTACTGGCGATGTACCTGCCTATTTTTCAATTAGGCGCAATATTAACGTAACAAGATATTTACATGTTTCGCTATTTTCTCTTAAGGCCGCAATAACAGGAATTGTAGGTGTTTGTTTATAGCCCATCAGCTTCCCTTGGGTTACAATTTGGTTATGCTATCAGAGATATTTAAAGGGATAGAATGACTTATATTGTTGCACTTACAGGTGGAATCGGTAGCGGTAAAACGACTATCTCTAATGTATTTTCATCCCTGGGTGTCCCGCTTGTTGATGCAGATATTATTGCCAGAGAAGCTGTCGCATCTGGCACCCCCGCATTACAAGCAATCACAGAGCACTTTGGGTCCGACATATTATTACCCGATGGCAGCCTTAATCGCACCATGTTACGCCAAAAAATTTTTGCTGCCCCGGAAGAAAAACAGTGGCTCAATGCCCTGTTACATCCCCTGATCCAAAGAGAAACACAGCGGCAATTGAACCAAGTGACAGCCCCCTACGCCATATGGGTGGTTCCTCTACTCATTGAAAACAACTTAATGCACTTGGCAGATCGTATTTTAGTTGTCGATGTCCCAACTGAATTACAGATTAACCGAACAATGGCTCGTGATGGCGTGAGCCGTGAGCAAGTCGAAAATATTCTGGCTGCACAGGCCAGCCGTCAGGACAGACTGGAAAAGGCAGATGATGTCATCGTTAACCACAATAATGAACAGGACATTCCCCCTCGTGTGGCCGAATTACATCAACAGTATTTAAAACAAGCACAATCAGTCAGACAGGAAAACCGTAATGAGTGATGCAACTTCTACGATTATTTTTGAACATCCACTCAATGAAAAAATGCGTTCATGGCTGAGGATTGAGTCTTCACTGCAACAGTTGGGAAAACATCGTCACCTGAATTCTCAGGCAAATAGTCTCGCGTTTTTCCGCACCATTGCCGAATTAATTGAGATCCTAGAACGCGGTGAAGTTCGTTCTGAGCTATTGAAAGAGCTGGATCGCCAGCAGACAAAATTAAAACAATGGGTCAGCGCACCAAATGCTGATACCGCGATGATTCATCGTTTGACCGAGCAGCTTAAAGAACGCAGTATTGCCTTAAACCAAGCCCCTCGTCTTAGTCAGTATATTAAAGAAGATCGTATGATTAGCATGGTACGCCAACGACTTAGCATCCCGGGAGGATGTTGTAGTTTTGACTTACCAACATTGCATCTGTGGCTGCATTTACCTCAATCCGTCAGGGATGAATCCATCAAAACCTGGCTAGATAGCCTTCATCCATTACAGCAAGCCTTGGAAAGCATTCTGGAACTTATACGCCATTCTGCCATCTTCACCCCTAAAGTCAGCCACAATGGATTTTATCAAGGGAATGCAGATGAGGCCGATTTGCTGAGATTAAAATTGGACGTTGTGCCAAGTGCATTGGTTTACCCACAAATCTCCGGCTATAAAACACGTTTCGCCATCCGTTTCTTACCAATGGATAGTGAGCATGGTGTTGTGCCTGCCCATTTGTCATTTGAATTGGCCTGCTGTTAACATATACCCAATAAATTTTAAGTTGCAGCACGACAGCATGGGAACGCTTTTCCGTGGCATGGCTCATTCCATGAACGAAGTCACTGGATTTCCCTGTTGATTTCTCTGTTGAATAGTGAGCTCGGCTAACAACGCTGCAACGTGAGGGGGGAAGGTGTGGCCTTCAAATTAAGTGGGAGAAAGTAATATGTCTGAAGTATTGATTGTCGAATGTCCAACGTGCGGCAACACAGTAATATGGGGAGAAATTAGCCCATATCGCCCATTTTGCAGCAAACGTTGCCAGTTAATCGATTTGGGTGAATGGGCCAATGAGGAAAAAATAATACCAAGCCAAAGCGACAGTTCAGAAAATGATAACTGGAGCGAAGAGCCTAAATAATATTGGTCATATTATATAACGGATATTATAGCGGCGCTTATTTGGCGCCGCGGTATATGGAATGATCAAAACGGTGCATATATTCAAGACGTTTTAACAGGAACCATTTTGGGTCAGAAAATTTACAATGCTACGGTTTGCCGGAGGAAATTCATCAGCAACTAACTCTGATTGTAAAACCCAACGGGAAGGTTGTCCTTCTTTACCAAATGGCTCGTCTTTCCATTTATCAACCAGAAAAAAATCAAGCGAGATACTTCTATCAGGAAAATCATGTTTGATGGTGTCAATTAACTCACAGTGCATTACCGTGATCCCAACTTCTTCCTTTAATTCTCGAATCAATGCTTGTTCAGGTGTTTCTCCCTGTTCAAGTTTTCCTCCGGGGAACTCCCAAAAGCCGCCCATATGTGAATCAATGCTACGCTGAGTGATAAAAATTTTATTATCGCTATTTCTAATGATACCTGCTGCAATATGCAGATGTTTTTTTTCCATAATCGTTTTTCTTGCAGTTATTACTCAAGGTGAGTGACTATCTCTTGCAGATTACATTAGAATCTGTTTAAGCCGCAAATTTGTATTCAATCAAGCAGTGCCAATGGTGGCTGGAGCTGTCAATGCATTGACACTACTGATTATTTACTCATTATTGGCGTGACTCACTTTACTTATAAGCGACCATGGCAATGCTTATATTTTTTGCCAGAACCACATGGGCAAGGATCATTGCGTCCAACTTTACGCTCTCCCGTTGACATTTGAGCTTCTGCTTGTGACATCAACGCACCTTGTTCAACTTCATGGCTCAAATGTTGCTGTCTTGCCAAACGTTCAGCCTCTTCACGACGCTGTTGCTCAAGCGCCTCGACTTCTTCCGGCATTCTAACCTGGACTTTGCTCAAAGTACTGATCACTTCATATTTCAGTGATTCCAGCATGTTGGCAAACATGGCAAAAGATTCACGCTTGTATTCCTGTTTTGGATCTTTCTGTGCATAACCGCGCAGATGAATGCCTTGGCGCAGGTAATCCATTGCCGCCAAATGCTCTTTCCACAATGTGTCCAAGGTTTGCAACATGATGCCTTTTTCAAAACTACGCATCATTTCTGCACCGACGATCTCTTCTTTCTGCTGATAGATTTCGATCGCTTTTTCAAGAATACGTTCACGCAACGTTTCTTCGTGTAATTGAGGCTCTTTATCCAGCCACTCTTTAATCGGCAGATCCAAATCAAACTCGTTGACTAAACGCTCCTGTAAGCCTTCAACATCCCACATTTCTTCCAATGATTGCGGTGGAATATAAGCATCAATAGTGACCTTGAAGACATCTTCGCGGATACTGGTGATGGTTTCGCTGACATCGCTGACATCCAGCAAGTCGTTACGTTGAGCATAAATCGCGCGGCGCTGATCGTTCGCAACATCATCATATTCAAGTAATTGTTTACGGATATCAAAGTTACGGCTCTCAACTTTACGTTGGGCATTAGCAATCGCTTTAGTCACCCACGGGTGTTCAATTGCTTCTCCCGGCTGCATACCCAGTTTACGCATCATGCCCGTCACACGATCGGAAGCAAAAATGCGCATCAAGGCGTCTTCCATTGAGAGGTAAAAGCGTGAAGATCCCGCATCCCCCTGACGTCCCGCACGACCACGTAACTGGTTATCAATACGGCGTGATTCATGACGCTCTGTACCGACAATATGTAAGCCGCCCGCTGCCAACACTGCGTCATGGCGCTCTTGCCACTCGGCCTTGATTTTCTCGATTTGCGCGTCAGTTGGTTCTTCCAGTTTAGCGATTTCCGCCTGCCAGCTTCCTCCCAACATGATATCTGTACCACGTCCCGCCATGTTGGTTGCAATCGTCACGGTGCCAGACTGACCCGCCTGCGCGATGATGTCAGCTTCCATAGCATGGAATTTTGCGTTCAGTACGTTGTGGTTAATGCCAGCTTTAGTCAATGCCTTGGACACAAGTTCTGATTTCTCAATCGAGATGGTCCCCACCAAAACAGGCTGGCCAGCGCTTGTCCGCTCTTTGATATCTTCAATAATCGCCTCAATTTTTTCCGCTTCTGTCATGTAGACCAGATCCGATAAGTCCTCGCGGATCATGGGACGATTGGTTGGAATGACGATGGTATCTAGTTTATAAATGGAACTGAATTCAAAGGCTTCCGTGTCGGCTGTGCCCGTCATCCCTGCCAGTTTTTCGTATAAACGGAAATAGTTCTGGAAGGTGATTGAAGCCAGTGTCTGGTTTTCATTCTGAATTTCGACACCTTCTTTAGCTTCCACGGCTTGGTGCAGGCCATCGGACCAACGGCGCCCTTGCATGGTACGCCCGGTATGTTCATCAACGATGATAACTTCACCGTCTTTAACAATATAATCAACATCACGGGTAAACAGGGCATGGGCACGCAAAGCGGCGGTCACATGGTGCATCAGCATGATATTGGTCGGTGAATACAAGGATTCGCCTTCATCCATCAATTTGGCATCCACCAATAACTCTTCAATCAGTACCAGACCACGCTCTGTCAAGTTGACTTGACGTGATTTTTCATCAACAGAGAAATGCCCTTCTCCCTGGAAGGTATCCGAATCCTCTTTTTCCTGACGAACCAGATTCGGGATCAGCTTATCTACTTTGATATAAAGCTCAGAACTGTCTTCCGCCGGCCCTGAAATAATCAATGGGGTACGCGCTTCATCGATCAGAATAGAGTCAACCTCATCCACCAGCGCATAGTGCAGCTTGCGTTGAACACGTTCTTCTGGACTAAATGCCATATTGTCACGCAGATAGTCAAAACCAAATTCATTATTAGTACCGTAAGTGATATCCGCAGCATAGGCTTCACGCTTTGCCGGTGCTGGCATACCCGGTAAGTTAATGCCGACACTCAAGCCAAGGAATTCAAACAGTGGACGGTTATTTTCCGCATCGCGCTGTGCCAGATAATCATTCACAGTAACGACATGAACACCTTTCCCACTTAACGCGTTCAGATAAGCCGGCAATGTTGCGGTCAGTGTTTTACCTTCACCTGTGCGCATCTCTGCGATACAGCGTTCATTCAATACCATCCCGCCCAGTAACTGCACATCAAAGTGACGCATACCAAATACACGTTTACTGGCCTCACGCACAGTGGCAAACGCTTCTGGCAGAATTTTATCCAGTGACTCCCCCTCTTTTAAACGGGCATGAAATTGCGCCGTTTTCGCTTTCAGCTCTTCATCAGAGAGTTTTTCAAAATCCGGTTCCATGTGGTTGATCACATCAACCATTTTGCGCAAACGGCGCAAGGTACGGTCATTACGGCTACCAAAAATTTTTGTTAGTAATTTAATCAGCATAATTAGTGCATCTCAGACAGGGCTATGGTTGTAGCCAATCAATCATTCTTCAAAATTGCCTTATTCAACTATACTCGTCACACTTCAAGAGGCATTTATTTTGTGAGCTGCAACTTGAAGTTTATCGGGTATATTCAACTTAGAATGAATAAGACAGCAGTATTAAAGCAAAAATAAATGATTAAGCGTTCGTTGGCCCAGCCCTAATTCCCTGAACTTTGGCGACCCAGAGAGCCGGAGTATGGATATCAGGAAGCACAAAAACCACCACCGCAATATCCGGGATAATTTCTCCAAAGGGTGCTGGTGCTTGTGTCAGTATGGCATGCAACGTATCCAGCATCAGTTGTTGCATGGATGGGGAAGAAACCCGATGACTTTCGTTTGCGCCTTCGTTCCTGACGGGCTCTGCAACCGAAAAAACAAAAGAAAGTTGACGGATCACATTACGAACGGCATGTTGCTGCCAGTAATTTAAATAATTAGCGGGTTGACGCTGGACACTTTTTAATTGCAGCAAATGTAATTTAAATAGGTGTTCAAAAGAAGAAAGTGCTTGAGTACGGCTTCCTTGGGCAGAAGAAGTATTGGTATGATGCAGATTTTCTGCCACTCCAGCGAAAACAGTAGGGGCACCGATTCCTGTGGCAACCATGCCCAGCAAAAGGTGAGACCAAAAATAACGCCTACCAAATTGTCGCCAAAGATTTAAAATACTCATTAATCCTTCATTAATAAATACTGGAACTGCCTCTATTATGCGAGATAGCCGCCCACAATCACTGGATAAGCTGTTTGAAGATGCGGCAACTGTCGGAAAAAGCCCACTTCAAGTCATTCAACAACATACCATCGCATTATTGAAACTCAACCGTGCTGTTCTCAGTTTGCTTCCTGCACAATTGCACCCGTGGTGCAGAGTTGCCAATTATCGCAAACAAATTCTGGTACTGGAAGCAGGAAATGCCAGTTGGATGACTCGGCTCCGGTATGAAATTCCTGTTTTGCTGTCTACATTGAGAAGCGAAATTCTACCATCTTTATCCTCAATCGACATCAGGATTAACCCATCATTAATGGTTAAGAGTGATAATAATGAACAAGGCTTCTCAACATCGTCAACAAAAGTATTCAGTAATGATAATCAGGAATTACCAAAGCGTCAGCTCACTTATGAAAGTGCAAAAACATTAATGATGCTGGCCGAAAACAGTCCTGAAAAATTGAAAAGGAAACTGGAGCGGTTGGCTGCGCTGGCCGGAGAGGGTACCAGTACAGCCAAAAAGAAACGCTAACGCTGAATGAAAAAGCTCAGCGATAGGAGCGTAATAGATAACATCACCCACGGGTGTATCATGCCAATACCAGTGATGGAGCACGGAAAGCCAATGGCATTTCAGCTTCATCTTCAAATGTGACAAATTCCCAGGCGCTTTCATGCGCTAAGACGGTTTGCAGCAATTTGTTGTTCAGTGCATGGCCTGATTTGAACGCAGTAAAGGCGCCAATAATATTATAGCCACACATGAACAGATCGCCGATGGCGTCCAGCATCTTATGACGAACGAATTCATCTTCAAAACGCAAGCCATCTTCATTGAGTACACGGTAGTCATCAACGACAATCGCGCAATCAAAGCTGCCTCCAAGGCACAAGCCTTTGGATTGTAAGTACTCAATATCACGCATAAATCCAAAAGTACGCGCACGACTAATCTGGCGAACAAATGCATCTGCTGAAAAATCCAGACTATAACGTTGTGAGCTGGCATCAATCGCAGGGTGATTAAAATCAATGGTAAAATCCAGACTGAAACCATGATAAGGTGCCAATTCAGCCCATTTATCACCGTCTTCCACACGAACGCTTTCTTTCATGCGCACGAATTTCTTCGCGACATTCAGCTCTTCAATCCCCGCATCCAATAACAGGAAAACAAACGGGCTGGCGCTGCCATCCATAATCGGGATTTCTGGTGCATCGACTTCAATAACAATATTATCGATCCCTAATCCTGCCAGCGCTGCATTCAAATGCTCGACGGTTGAAATACGCACATTATGCTCATTCACCAGACAAGTACAGAGCATAGTATCACGCACGGATTTGGCATTCGCCGGAAAATCAACCGGAGGATTCAAGTCAGTACGACGATAGATGACCCCGGTATTAGCCGGCGCTGGACGCATTGTCAGCGTGACTTTTTTACCGGTGTGCAAACCGACGCCGGTCGCTTGAACAATACGTTTTAGTGTCCTTTGTTTGATCATCATTTATATCTCGCAATGTTACTTATCCCGCCAATCACTATAAGGTATGACTGGCAGGATAGTGTAGCACAAAAAGCGGAGAAGCCAATTTTTTAGCAATCAATCAGCCTGCTTACGCAAAAAGGCAGGAATGTCCAGATAATCTGGCTCTTTGCTTGGATGTGCATTTTGATCATTGACAACTTTTGCTGCTGTTTTGCTCTCATCAGACAATGAAGAGATTCCGCCCGGCATCTGCTGATAACGGCGATCAATCGTGTTTGTCTGAGGCGCCTTGTTATTGGTTACCAGCGTAATCTCTGGACGTTTGTCCATGCCAATACCGGTTGCCACAACGGTCACCCGCAGCTCATCATTCATTTCTGGATCCAGTGACGTACCGATAACCACCGTAGCATTATCAGAAGCAAATGCACGAATTGTATTACCAACCGTTTCAAATTCATCCAAACGCAGGTCAAAGCCCGCAGTAATATTAACCAGAACGCCGCGCGCACCAGAAAGATCAATATCTTCCAGCAATGGGCTGGAAATCGCCATTTCTGCTGCTTCTTCCGCACGATCTTCACCTTGAGCGATACCTGATCCCATCATGGCATAACCCATTTCTGACATCACGGTACGAACGTCAGCGAAGTCAACGTTCATAAGACCAGGGCGAGTAATCAGTTCAGCAATCCCCTGAACTGCGCCTTTCAGAACATCGTTGGCTGCACCGAAGGCATCCAACAGGGAAATGCCGCGTCCCAGGACTTTCAATAACTTGTCATTCGGAATCGTGATCAATGAGTCCACATGTTTGGACAGTTCAGTGATCCCTTGTTCCGCGAAGGCCATCCGTTTTTTACCTTCGAAATTAAATGGCTTAGTGACAACAGCAACGGTCAGAACGCCAAGTTCTTTGGCAATTTCAGCCACAACAGGTGCTGCACCCGTTCCCGTACCTCCCCCCATCCCTGCGGCAATAAATACCATGTCTGCACCTTCCAGTGCGGTACGCAGTGATTCACGGTCTTCTTCCGCGGCAGTACGGCCAACCTCAGGGTTTGCACCTGCGCCTAATCCTTTTGTAATGCCGTTGCCAATCTGGATAGTCTGACCAACAGCCGACTTACGCAGTGCCTGAGCATCCGTGTTAACCGCAAAGAAGTCAACGCCTTCAATACGCTCACGCACCATGTGCTCCACAGCATTACCGCCGCCGCCGCCGACGCCGATGACTTTAATCACCGCGTCATTGGTTAATTCCAGTGGTTCAAACATAATTTCTCTCCGTTTTATGCCTTTATATCGAGGCCAGCGACATGGTTGTCGCGGCTTCTGTATAAAAAATCAAAATTCTTTTTTCAGCCAGTTGCTGATTCTCTTAAACCAGCCGCTCACTGACGTTCTTTTATCGGCATCAGAGTCTCCGCCAAGGTGGGATTCTTTGCCATAATGCAGAAGCCCAACTGCTGTTGAGTAGCAAGGCTCCTGCACATAATCTGTCAGTCCAGTGATGTTCAGAGGACGGCCAATGCGAACCTGGGTATGGAATACCCGTTGAGCACACTCGGCCAGACCATCAATCTGGGCTCCTCCCCCTGTCAGGACAATCCCTGCCGCCAGGTGGTGTTTCACTCCCTGCTGTCGCAATTGCTCCTGCAATCGTAAAATCTCATCATTCACTAAATTCAGCAGTTCGGTATAACGGGGTTCGATAACTTCAGCCAGTGTCTGGCGTTGCAAGCTACGAGGAGGACGCCCTCCCACACTTGGAACTTCTACATTTTCATCCTTACTCACTATCGAACCCAATGCGCAGCCATGACGAACCTTGATGGTTTCAGCATCACTTGGGGGAGTCCCAAACGCGTAGGCGATATCACTGGTGACGACATTGCCCGCATAAGGAATAACCTTGGTATGACGCAATGCGCCTCCGGTATATACAGCGATATCCATCGTCCCGCCGCCGATATCAACGACACAGACCCCCAATTCACGTTCATCTTCGGTTAACACAGCATAACTTGCAGCCAGTCCTGCAAAAATAAGTTGATCAACTTTCAAACCACAACGTTCGACAGCTTTTACAATATTTTTCGCCATGTCGTTATGGCAGGTAATCAAGTGGACTTTCGCCTGCATACGCACACCTGAGAGTCCAACCGGATTTTTGATCCCCTCTTGATAGTCAATTGCGTATTCCTGTGGGATCACATGCAAAATACGGTGTTCATCACGAACACGAACTGACTTCGCGGTATGGACAACACTGTCTACATCATCTTGTGTGACTTCTTCTTCTGAAACCGGCACCATGCCTATTTCGTTCTGGCAACTAATATGTTTGCCGGAAAGTGCCAGATAGACTGACGAAATCTGGCAATCCGCCATGAGTTCAGCCTGATCAATAGCACGCTGTACGCATTTGACGACCGATTCAAGATCGTTGACACCGCCTTTGTCCATGCCGCGGGATGGGCAACTTCCTACTCCGATAATATTAACCATACCATCGGGCAGAATTTCACCAACCAGGGCAGATACCTTTGCTGTACCGATTTCAAGGCCAACTACCAATTTTCTGTCCGTTGATTTGATCATCGCTATTCTGCCTGTCTCTGTATTATTATCCGTCACTGTTTGTTTTCTTGCCCGTTCATTAAAACCGGCGTATCAGTTAATAAAGGAGCCCAACCTACCGCCGCACCGCTGTCATAACGTAAGTCAACATAAGCCACACGTTTTTCAGTGTTTTTCAGCAATACAGGATAAAGTTCAATAAAACGTCTCATTCGTTCTGTTTCAACTCGATTTCCTAGCTCTAAACGGATATCGTTATCCAATATGAGTTGCCAGGAACGACGTGCTGTCATAATCACTGCTTTTAGTTTTATCTGGTTTTTTTTAAGAAAATCCGCCATCTTGTGATATTCACTCAATACGTCTTTTTCTGTGCCTTCTGGCCCATATAACATCGGATATTGCCCATGTGCACTACGCTCCATAGGTAAGCTGAATACCCGCCCTTCAGCATCTAATAGTTGGGTATCATTCCAGCGCGCATAAGGCACGTATTCTACCAGATGTATTTTAAGTTCATCAGGCCATTGTTTACGTACAGTGACTTGCCGAATCCATGGCAATTGTTCAATCTTTTCCTGAATGACATTGACATCCTGAGTCATAAATGTTTCAGGAGATCCCAAGGACAAAATAGCCTGCCTTACATCATCATTTGTGGTGTAATGGCGTTCACCCGTCAACACCAGCTTTGAGAGCGGCAATCGGTTAGGATCTTTCATCCAGTCCAGTGTCATCCAGCCTCCCCATATGATGGTGCCAACCACCATCAAGAAGAAGAGAATCCCTGCCAGATAGTAACCGTTACTGGGACGATATCCCTGGGCTTCATTCCCCCGCTCCCGGCTATTCCAGGCTGCCTGCGACATATTAACCAGCCAACTCCAAAATTCTCGCGACGAGTTGAGAAAAACTGAGTCCAGCCTGACGCGCAGCAATGGGTACAAGACTATGGCTAGTCATGCCAGGGGATGTGTTAACCTCCAACAAGTAGAAGTTACCATTACCATCATCCATGATATCGACCCGCCCCCAACCGCGGCATCCCAACGCCTTATAGGCCTTTGATGCGATATCTAACAGCGCTTGCTCTTTTTCCTCACTCAAGCCACTTGGACAAAAATATTGCGTTTGGTTGGAAATATATTTCGCATCGTAATCATAAAACACGTCCGGAGCCTGAATACGGATAGAAGGAAGTGCTTCATTCCCCAAAAATCCTACAGTATATTCGGGGCCAAACAGCCATTTTTCAACCAACACATCAGTATCGTATTTAAATGCCAGCGCCAATGCGCCACGCAATTCAGCATATTCATTTACCTTGGTCATCCCAACACTGGAGCCTTCCAGATTCGGTTTGACCATTAATGGTAGACCTAACTCTTGAACATACTCTTTGAGTTGAAAATCATTAACTTGTTCAAATTTTTGAGAATTAATGACGACATAAGGTGAAACAGGCAGTTTTGCTCCCTGCCATAACTGTTTTGTACGCAATTTATCCATTGACAAGGCAGATGCCATCACTCCGCTGCCGGTATAAGGAATTTGCAAAAACTCCAGCAAGCCCTGCAACGTACCATCTTCACCGCCGCGACCATGCAGTGCGATAAAGACTTTATTAAATCCTTCTTCTTTGAGTTTAGTCACATCAAAGTCTTTTGTATCAACTGAATAAGCATTAATTCCCGCTTCCTTCAGACCCGCCACAACCGCATGTCCTGATTGCAATGAAACTTCTCGTTCAGCAGACGTTCCGCCCAACAGAACAGCAATTTTATCAACCATGATGTTCTCCCTCATAAAAAGATGGCTGTAATTTTGTTTCAGCCAAATTGCGCGCTATTTTACCGATATTACCGGCACCCTGTACCAAGACTAAGTCGTTGTTTTCTATCACCTGTGACAGAGCGACTGAAATTTGATCAGCATCTGATACAAAAATCGGATCCAATTTGCCACGACTGCGGATAGTACGGCATAAAGAACGGCTGTCCGCGCCTGGGATCGGCGTTTCACCTGCGGCATACACATCCAACATTAATAGAACGTCTACCTGACTCAAGACATTGGCAAAATCATCATATAAATCACGAGTTCTTGTATAACGGTGTGGCTGGAATACCATAACAATACGTTTATCCCCCCAACCTGCTCGTGCAGCTTTAATCGTGGCGTCAACTTCTGTTGGATGATGACCATAATCATCGACCAACATCACGCTACCTTGTTTGCCATTGATATGTTTGAGAGGAAAATCCCCCAGAAAATCGAAGCGGCGTCCCGTTCCCTGAAACTCTGCCAGCGATGCAAGAATCGCAGTATCATCAATACCTTCTTCTGTCGCACTAGCGACCGCCGCCGCTGCATTCAGCGCATTGTGGCGTCCGGGGGCATTGAGTACCACATGCAGATCAGGCAAATCAGATCGGCTGACGGTGAAAAATCCCTGGGCCCCTTTTTGTTCATAATGGGTAATACGGACATCGGCTTCCTCACTGAAACCATAAGTCGTGATATAACGCCCAATCCGAGGGATCAGCGCTTTCACAACAGGATCGTCAATACACATCACAGCACGTCCATAAAAGGGCAGGTTATGCAGGAAGTTAACGAATGTTTGTTTCAGGTTTTCGAAATCCCCCTGATAGGTATCCATGTGGTCGGCTTCAATATTGGTGACAACCGCCATCATGGGCTGCAAATGCAAGAATGACGCATCACTTTCATCGGCTTCTGCGATCAAATAGCGGCTGCTACCTAAACGAGCATGAGTGCCTGCTGCTTTCACCAACCCGCCATTCACAAACGTGGGATCAAGACCCGCCTGCGCATAAATGCCTGTAATCATTGCCGTCGTTGTGGTTTTTCCATGCGTTCCCGCAATCGCAATACCGTGGCGGTAACGCATCAGCTCTGCCAGCATTTCCGCACGACGGATGACCGGAATTCTCGCTTCACGCGCAGCCACTATTTCTGGGTTTTCCGCTGAAATAGCCGTAGATGCCACAACGACGCTGGCATCCCGCACATTTTCTGGACGGTGATTAAAATAAATTGTTGCTCCCAATGCGATCAGCTGTTGTGTGACAGAATTGGGTGCCAGATCAGAACCACTTATCTGATAACCTTCATTAGCCAACACTTCGGCGATACCACCCATGCCAGCACCCCCAATGCCAACAAAGTGGATATGCCTGACTTTTCTCATTTCAGGCACTGAAGCTCTTAATTTCGCCAACTGTTGTGTATTCACGTTTTAATCTTCACTCGTTATGTTTACATCACCGTTCTACTTGGAACGGCCTGAATAATTTTCTACTGCGTCGCTCAACGCTGCGGCGACACGCTCAGTGGCATTGATAATGGCGACTGAGCGGGCTTTTCTTGCCATTTCCAGCAATTGTGGGCGTTGCCACTGTGTTAATAACTCGACGACTGCATCAACCGTAAATTCGGGCTGTTCAAGTATCTTTGCGGCGCCTGCTTTTTCCAAAGGCAAGGCATTCCAATATTGCTGACGATCTTTATGCTGGAAAGGAATAAAAATCGCCGGTAAACCTGCGGCGGAAACTTCACTGACCGTGAGTGCACCAGAACGGCAGATGACAATATCTGCCCACGCATAAGCCTGCGCCATATCGTCAATAAATTCAGTTACTTTGAATTCAGACTGAACGGAATTTTCATATTTTTTCTGCGTTTCTTCTCTGGCTCCCTTTCCTGCCTGATGCCATAAGGTGATTTTATCGCCCAAGCGAGCCGCCACCGCTGGCATCGTTTGGTTCAGCACCCTTGCTCCCTGACTGCCGCCAACCACAAGCACTCGAATCGGCCCTTCACGCCCAGCCAAACGCAGCATGGGTTCCGGCAATGCCAATACGTCTTCTCTGACGGGGTTGCCAACAACCGGCGCTGTCGGGAAGGCGCCCGGAAATGCCTGTAAAACCGTTTTGGCAATTTTGGCTAACCAACGATTAGTGAGTCCCGCAATGCCATTTTGCTCATGCAGTACAACCGGAATACCGCACAACCAGGCCGCGATTCCACCCGGCCCAGAGACATAGCCCCCCATACCCAGCACAACATCTGGCTGATAGTGGCGCATAATCGCTTTTGCCTGACGAATAGCTTTAAAAATTCTGATGGGGGCAGTGAACAGTGCTTTGATTCCCTTGCCCCGCAAACCTGAAATCTGAATAAATTCAATCTCAATGCCATGTTTCGGCACTAAATCCGCTTCCATACGATCCGCCGTTCCCAACCAGCGAATATCCCACCCTTGCTTTTTTAAATGGTGGGCAACGGCCAGTCCGGGAAATACATGACCGCCCGTCCCCCCTGCCATCACCATTAAGCGCCGATTTTTGCCACTCATTTAGGGCTCCTTACAAACGCCTGTGCTTTTGCCAGACGGACTTCATAATCAATTCGCAATAACATGACGATGGCCGTTGACATCACGATCAAACTCGAACCACCGTAGCTGACTAAAGGTAATGTCAATCCCTTCGTTGGCAGCATACCTGCCGCCGCGCCAACGTTGATGAAGGCCTGAAAGCTGAACCATACGCCGATTGCACACGCCAAAAAACCAGAAAACCGTTGATTAAGTTGCAGCGCCCGGCGGCCGATCATCATTGCGCGGAAAGCGACGAAGAATACCATTGCCAACACGAAAACCACACCGAAATACCCCAGCTCTTCGGCCAGAATGGAGAAAATAAAGTCAGTATGGGCTTCCGGCAAATATTCAAGTTTCTGGACGGAATTCCCCAGTCCCTGCCCAAAGAAGTTGCCGCGGCCAAATGCCATCAGTGATTGAGTTAACTGATAACCGCTACCAAAAGGATCTTCCCACGGATTGAGGAACGAGGTGACCCTGCGTATGCGGTAAGGTTCAGCCACAATCAGGACGCACACGGCAAAGATTCCGCAGCCAATAATGGCAAGGAATTGCCACAATTTTGCGCCCGCCATAAACAGCAAAGCCAAGGTTGTCACAAACAACACGATCACGGTTCCCAAATCGGGCTGCGCCAGCAACAGAATCGCTAATGCAATCATGACCCCCATCGGTTTGCAAAATCCCCAGAAATTGTTTCTTACTTCCTCAACTTTTCTGACCAGATAGCTTGAGAGATAACAAAAGAGTGACAATTTCGACAATTCTGCCGGTTGAACACGTAGTGGGCCAATCGCGACCCAACGTGAGGCGCCATTGACTGAACTCCCCACAAACAGCACGACAACCAGCATCATGATGGTTACTAATAACATGACGTTGCTATAACGCAGCCAGAAGTCCATCGGAATACGCAGCGTAATAAGGGATAAGAAAAAGCACAGCGACAAGTAAATGGCATCACGGCGGGCAAAGATAAAGGGATCCTGGGCAAGACGCTGACCAACGGGCATTGATGCTGACGTTACCATGATAAAGCCAATCACAGCCAACCCTAATATCATCCAGACCAGGGTACGATCATACATAACGGTATTTGTGGCATCAGTGTCCACATTTCCCGCCAACCAAATTTTAAATTTACCAAGGCCTGGAAGGGTCATTAGCCTAACTCCTCTGCCAAACGGGCAAATTCATGACCACGATGTTCAAAGCTGTTGAACTGATCGAAGCTCGCACAAGCGGGTGACAGTAATACCATGTCGCCAGAAACCAGCTTGGGTGCAATTTCTTTTATCGCCTGTTCCATTGTTTCTGTCAGTGTTGAAATGTCAGGGCGCAATTGGGCTAACTGTTCCCCATCACGGCCAAAACAGTAAAGGCGGAGACGATCCCCCGATATATAGGGTTTCAATGGGGTAAAGTCCGCCGCTTTCCCGTCTCCGCCCAATAGAAGATAGAGTGTTCCTGCCAGTTTTAATCCACTGAGTGCCGCTTGGGTGCTGCCAACATTCGTTGCCTTGGAGTCGTTCACCCAACGAACCCCCTTCCTCATGTGAATGACCTGAAAACGGTGTTCCAGCCCGGCACAGGTGCGTAAAGCCTGAAGGCTGTCTGTCCGGGGAATACCTACCGCATCTGCCAGTGCTAACGCGGCTAATCCGTTGGTGTAGTTATGAAGCCCTGACAACTGCATCTCCTGTATTCCCAACACAGGCTGTTGATTGACCAACAGTTGTTGATGTTCACTATCAAGCTGATAATCACCGCTATCCACACCAAAGCTGATACAACGGCTATCTTTGCCTGTTTCTGGAAATGTCAGGGCATCCTGTTCATTAACTACGCAAACTTTTGCCTGATCATAAATGCGCAACTTCGCTGTACGATACTGTGGCAATCCTTGCGGATAGCGAACCATGTGGTCTTCAGTCACATTCAGTACCGTCGCCGCCACTGCTTGCAAACTATGTGTGGTTTCAAGTTGGAAGCTGGACAATTCCAGCACATAAAGCTGACAAGGCTGTTTCAGCAACGCCAGCGCAGGGACACCAATATTGCCCCCCACGCCGACCTGCCAGCCCGCTACTTTCGCCATTTCGCCAACCAACGTAGTCACGGTGCTTTTACCATTTGACCCCGTAATGGCCACAATCGGCGCAGTGGCTTCACGGCAAAACAGCTCAATATCGCCGACAATTTCAATACCCGCCTCTGCCGCCGCCTGCAATTCAGGCGTTGCCAGTGCAACGCCGGGGCTGACAACAATTAAATCAGCCTCCATCAGCCACTGTTGATTCAGGCTGCCGGTGTGGCACTCGACGTTATCAGGCAGCTTATCGCTGCCCGGTGGCACGATGCGGGTATCCATCACACGTGGAATCACGCCACGTGTGATAAAAAAGTCAACGCAGGACAGGCCTGTCAGCCCTAACCCAACAATGACGACTTTTTTGTTCCCGTATTCTGTCATAAGTCGTTCAGCCATGATTAACGTACCTTCAGCGTTGCCAGACCAATCAACACCAACATCAGGGAGATAATCCAAAAGCGCACGATAACGCGTGGCTCTGGCCACCCCTTCAATTCATAATGATGGTGAATCGGTGCCATACGGAAAATCCGCTGTCCGCGCAGTTTGAATGAGCCAACCTGCAAAATGACAGACAGAGTTTCCACCACGAAAACACCCCCCATGATGATCAGCAGGAATTCCTGACGCAGCAAGACGGCAATGGTGCCCAGTGCCCCCCCCAAGGCCAATGAACCCACATCCCCCATAAATACCTGCGCCGGATAAGTGTTAAACCACAAGAAGCCCAGCCCTGCACCGACAATTGCCGTACAGACAATCACCAGCTCACCTGCATGGCTCAGATAAGGAATATGCAGGTAGTTGGCAAAATTCACGTTACCGGTTGCCCATGCCACCAAAGCAAAACCTGCCGCAACCAAGACGGTCGGCATGATGGCAAGGCCATCCAGCCCATCCGTCAGGTTCACGGCGTTACTGGTGCCGACAATCACAAAATAAGTCAGCAGAATATAAAGCAGGCCCAGTTGCGGCATGACTTCTTTGAAGAACGGCACGACTAATTGGGTTGCCGGTGTCTCTTTGCCGATGCTGTACAGTGCAAACGCCACGCCCAGCGCAATAACCGACTGCCAGAAATATTTCCAACGAGCAATCAACCCCTTGGTATCTTTGCGAACCACTTTGCGGTAATCATCCACAAACCCCACAATGCCGTAACCGACTAAAACCGCCAGCACACACCAGACATAGGGGTTATCCAGACGCGCCCACAACAACACCGAGATCGTGATGGAGAATAAAATCAGCAATCCCCCCATCGTCGGTGTGCCACGCTTGCTAAAATGGGATTCAGGACCGTTGTCGCGCACAACTTGACCTATCTGCAATTTTTGCAGATAAGCAATCAACGTTGGCCCCATCCATAACGCGATAAATAATGCAGTCAACAAGCCGACAATGGCTCTGAACGTCAAATAAGAGAAGACGTTAAAACCGGTATGATACTTAACCAGATATTCGGCCAGCCAAACTAACATTGGAAGTTCTCCTTCAATACGTTCACGACCTCTTCCATCGCGGCACTACGTGAACCTTTAATTAATATGGAAATCATTTTGTGTTGTTCCAGTAAAGGAAGCAGCGCGGCAACTAATTCAGCCTTGTTCGCGAAATGCTGCCCCCGACCACTCGCGTCACTGATATGAGAACTCAAGTCCCCGACGCTGAGTACCTTATCTATCTGGGTCGCTGCCACAGCTTCGCCCACCTCTCGGTGACACGCTATCGCCTGCGCCCCCAATTCGCCCATATCACCCACCACCATGACGCGATAACCGGGCATCTGCGCCAGCACATGCGCCGCCGCTATCATGGAGCCGGGATTGGCGTTATACGTGTCGTCCAATATCACTTTTCCCTCAGCCAGAGGGACAGGAAATAGACGCCCCGCCACGGCTTTCAACGCCGACAAACCAGTCCGAATATCTTCCAGCGAGGCACCGACAGACATTGCAAGTGCACTGGCGGCCAGCGCATTAGCGATATTGTGTTTCCCCGGCAACGGCAATGTCAGTTCCACGCGCCCAATCGGGCTATGGAGGCAAAAATGGGTGGCCAGCGGTTGTTCTGAAATCGTTGTTGCGTAAAAATCCGCCCCCGCCGTTGATGAGGCGGAAAAACGCCATATTGTTTGCTGATCACTCATGCTGTGTTGCCAATTATTCCAATCATGGCTATCCAGATTGATAATGGCCGTTCCGGTCGGGGCAAGGCCGGCAAAGATCTCACCTTTTGCCTTTGCCACTCCTGCCAACGAGCCAAATCCTTCCAGATGGGCAGAAAAAAGGTTATTGACCAATGCACTTTCAGGACGCGTCATTGCTGTGGTGTAAGAAATTTCACCAATATGGTTGGCGCCCAGTTCAATAACGGCAAACTGGTGCTCATCTGTCAGCCTAAACAGCGTCAACGGCACCCCAATGTCATTATTGAAGTTGCCCGCGGTACAGAGGGTATTGCCGCACTGACGCAGGATCGCCGCGGTCATCTCTTTTACGGAGGTTTTGCCCGACGAACCTGTTAAAGCCACGATTCTTGCCTTGCTTTGCTGACGAACCCAACCCGCCAGTTTTCCCATCGCCAGACGGGTGTTTTCGACCACGACCTGAGGGCAGTCAATATCCAAACGGCGACAGACTAATAAAGCACCAGCACCCTGCTGTGTGACGTCAGCAGCGAAATCATGCGCATCAAATTTGTCCCCTTTTAAGGCGATGAACAAAGCGCCACGCACAATCTTACGGCTATCAGTCTCCACGGCCTTAATTTGCAGAGTGTCAGCCTGTTGTTCGGTAACGTGATATAACACGCCATCCGTCAATTGTGCTAATTGCTGTAGTGTCAGCGGGATCATGCAATCACCCCCAGCAAGCACGCAGCGGTCAGGCGGTCGGAATAATCCAGACGACGATGGCCAACCAGTTGGTAATCTTCATGGCCTTTACCGGCCACAAGCACAACATCGTCTTCCCTTGCCTGCATAATGGCGCTGGTGACCGCTTCTGCACGACCATGGATCACTATCGCCTGTCCCGGATCGATGAAGCCTTGCAGGATATCAGCCACAATTGTCTGAGGCTCTTCACTGCGGGGATTATCATCAGTCACAATCACGCGATCAGCGCCTTGCTCTGCCACACCGCCCATTAATGGGCGTTTGCCTTTATCACGATCCCCCCCGCAGCCAAATACACACCAGAGTTTCCCCTTACAGTGCAGACGAGCGGCAGACAAGGCTTTTTCCAGGGCATCCGGTGTATGGGCATAATCAACCACCACCGTTGGGTGGCCTGCGGCGGAAAAAACTTCCATGCGCCCACAAACAGGTTTCAGACAAGAAACCGTTGATCGTAATTTCTCCAGCGGATATTCCAGAGATAACAAAGTGGCAACTGTCAGCAGTAAGTTGCTGACATTAAACGCTCCCATCAGCGGGCTATTGAACGTTCCATTCCCCCAACTGGAGGTAAACGCAATGGAAGCACCTTTGTCATGATAATAAACTTCACTGGCCGATAACCAACGCCCCGGCCAATTTTCTGGCAAGTTATTTTCCATCGAAACTGCAACGGCGTCCGGCAGGCGGGATAACCACTTCTGCCCGACAGCATCATCCGCATTGATGATTTTCTGTTTTACATTATGGTTGCTGAACAGTCGCCATTTGGCCTCTTGGTAATTTTCCATATCACCATGATAATCAAGGTGATCACGGCTTAAATTGGTAAAAACAGCGGCTTGAAATGGCAACGCTGCCACTCTTCCCTGAACCAGACCATGTGAAGAGACTTCCATCGCGGCAAAAGTGGCGTTTTGACGAGTAAGTTGCTGTAAATCAAGCTGAATATCAACCGCAGAGCCAGTGGTGTTTTCGCTGGGGACGACCCTACCCAGCAAACCATTTCCCACCGTTCCCATCACGGCACTGGTTTCACCAAGCGCTTGACTCCATTGCGCCAACAGTTGTGTGGTTGTGGTTTTCCCATTGGTGCCAGTCACGCCGACCAATTTCAATTTATTGCCGGGATGTTGGTAAAACTCGCCAGCCAGCTTTGATAATTTATGATTTAAATCAATAAGATAGATAACAGGCACGCCGTGCATTTTCTGCATCGTGCCGTTATCTGCTTTTCCTTTCGCTTCTGCAATTACCGCAGCGACACCTTGGGCGATGGCTTGAGGAATATATTTTCGACCGTCTGTCTGGTGCCCTTGAACCGCAACAAACAGATCGCCGGCAGCCGCCTTACGGCTGTCCAATGTCATTTCGCGCAGCGCAAGCTCCGGCGTATCAACACCCCATGGAGCCAATAAATCGCGTAAATTACGATTTGCCACTTTTATCCTCTTTAGTTATTCATTTAGTTATTAATCACAAATTCGTTTTTATCACCGACAGGCAGTGCATCTGGTTCAACATTCATGGTACGCAGAACACCACTCATGATTGCGCCGAAGACCGGTGCTGAAACTGCACCGCCGTAATATTTACCTGCTTGTGGATCATCAACGATCACAACCAGTGAAAACCGTGGATGACTCGCAGGTGCAACCCCTGCGGTATAAGAAATATACCGCTTGACGTATTTGCCATCCGGCCCGACTTTTTTTGCCGTCCCCGTTTTAATCGCAATGCGATAGCCTTTTATCGCAGCCCGTACACCACCTCCTCCCGGTAATGCCACACTCTCCATCATGTGCACCACTGTCCGCATAATTGCTTCAGGAAATACTCGGGTGCCCGGTACGGGAGGATCGACTTTGGTAATTGACAGTGGGCGATACATGCCGAGACTGCCTATCGTTGCATAGACTCGCGCTAACTGTAACGGTGTTACCATCAGCCCGTAGCCGAAAGAAAAGGTGGCCCTATCGAGATCTGACCACCGCTGTTTATTGGTTGGAAATAAGCCACTACTTTCTCCGACCAGCCCCAAATTGGTCGGTTTTCCCATCCCAAAGCGTGAATAAACATCTACCAGCTCTGAGGCAGGCATCGCTAACGCCAGCTTAGACACACCAACGTTACTCGACTTCTGTAATATCCCAGTGATCGTTAATTCAGGACGCGGAGCAACATCTTTGATTTCATGCCCCCGTGAACCATATGTTAATCGGTATGGTCGGGTATCCAATACCGTATTTTCTTTGACAATGCCACTATTTAGCGCACTCATTACCACGAGCGGTTTCACCGTGGAACCGGGTTCAAAAATATCGGTAATGGCGCGGTTACGCATTGCGTCTTTCGGTGTTCCGGCCAAATTATTCGGGTTGTAAGATGGGCTGTTTGCCATCGCTAACACTTCGCCGGTATTGACGTCAACCAATACGGCGGAACCTGATTCGGCTTTGTTCAATGCAACCGCTTTCGCTAATTCGCGATACACCAAAGTTTGAAGGCGCTCGTCTATACTGAGGGTCAAATCGTGAGCGGCCATACTGTCTGTAGAGGCAATATCCTCAATAACATTCCCCTTACGATCTTTACGCACAGTCCGGCTTCCCGGTTTACCCGTCAGCCAGTTATCAAAACTCTTTTCAACCCCTTCAATACCTGCACCATCAATGTTAGTGACCCCAATAATATGTGCTGTCACCTGTCCAGCCGGATAATAACGGCGGGATTCCTGACGCAAGTAGATACCGGGTAGTTTCAATTTCTTGACATAATCGCCGATAGAGGTATTGACTTGACGGGCGAGGTAAATGAAGCGCCCCTTGGGATATTCGCTGATTTTGCCGGTTAATTGCTCAAGCGGGATGGAAAGCGCATCAGCCAACGCCTGCCAACGGGTGTCATCTGTGATGCCGCCTTTTTCAAACACTTCTTTGGGGTCTGCCCAGACCGCATCAACCGGCACACTCACTGCTAATGGACGTCCATTGCGATCATTAATCATGCCGCGGGCAGTCGGAATAGATTGGACGCGCAGGGAACGCGAATCACCTTCTTTTATCAAATGATCAGGATTGATGATCTGCAAATAGGCAACACGAATCAAAAGCCCGATTAAAGCAAACCCAATGCCTCCACACAGCAAGGCAAAACGCCAGCTTACAAAACTTGCTTTATCTTCTTGTTTTTTCAACTTTAAAGAGCGTGCAGCTTTCATCGCTTACCTTTTAGTTGTCAACTGGACTCATTGCGTTATCACAATATTTTCTTTACCTGGATCAACGTGTTGCATCTGCAATTTTTCAGTCGCAATGCGTTCAACCCGACTGTGATCACCCAGAGCATTCTCTTCAAGGAGCAGGTTACGCCACTCAATATCCAGAGCATCAAGCTGGATCACTTGATGCTCCTTTTCCACAATCAATAAACGGGTTTGATGCGTGACCGTCACAACACTGATGGCCGAAACGACAACTGCCACCAGTAAAATCAGTGGGAGTTTGGCATTGCGAATTAAATCCTGACCAATCACCCCAACTAACCCATGACGTTCACCAGCCATTATTCACCCGCCTTTTCAGCAAAGCGCAAAACCGAGCTTCGCGCTCTTGGGTTTGTGGCGATTTCACCCTCTGAGGGTTTCATCTTGCCAATGGATTTCAGACTTCTTCCCCCCAGCGTTTTTAACTGCGCTTCCGTGAGAGGCAAACCGACTGGAACCTGTGGCCCCTGACTGTGTTGTCGGATAAAGCGTTTCACGATGCGATCTTCCAACGAGTGGAAACTGATGACCGATAATCGCCCTTGTGGTGCGAGAACGCGCAGTGCACCCTCTAATGCGCGTTCTATCTCTTCCAGTTCACTGTTAATGTAAATCCTGATAGCCTGAAAACTGCGTGTTGCCGGATGCTTATGTTTTTCCTTCACTGGGCTTGCTTGAGCAATTAACTCTGCCAGTTCCCGGGTACGTGTAATCGGTTGTTCCTGATTACGGGCTACGATGGCTCTTGCAATGCGTTTGGCAAAACGTTCTTCGCCAAACGTTTTCAACACCCATGCGATGTCATCTGCTTCCGCTTTCATCAACCACTCTGCGGCAGATTGCCCACGCGTGGGATCCATACGCATATCCAATGGCCCATCACGCATAAATGAAAAACCACGTTCAGGATCATCCAGTTGTGGGGAAGAAACCCCTAAATCCAGCAGTACACCATTAATTTTTCCAACCAGATCCGCATCTTCTACATAAGTTGCCAATTCAGAAAATGGCCCATGTGTAATAGAAAAACGCTTGTCAGTAATGGCCTTTGACGCTTCGATGGCTTGCGGATCACGATCGATCGCCAGCAGACGTCCATTGGGCCCTAATTGCGACAAAATCAGGCGGGAATGCCCCCCTCGCCCAAACGTTCCATCGATATAAATTCCATCTTCTTGAATATTCAGTCCATTGACAGCTTCATCCAGTAATACACTGGTATGCTCAAAATGACGATTTGCCATATTTATAATGATAAGTCCTGTAGCCTTGCTGATAGAGGTTCTTGTGTGGATTGTTCAACCGCAATATCATTCTGTACCTGTTGATACCAAACTTGCTCATCCCACAATTCAAATTTATTAAATTGCCCAACCAGCATGACCTCTTTTGTTAGCCCTGCGTGCTGACGCAGTGTGCCGGCTAATAAAAGACGTCCTGCACTGTCCATTTGACATTCACTGGCGTGTCCCAATAACAAACGTTGAACGCGACGTTCAGCTGGATTCATGCTGGATAAGCGAGATAACTTTTCTTCGATGATTTCCCATTCGGGCAATGTATAAAGCAACAAGCACGGCTGATGAAGATCAATAGTACAAACCAGTTGGCCTGTTGATTCTTCATTCAGCATGTCTCTATATCGGGCGGGTACAGTGAGCCGCCCTTTACTATCGAGATTAACCAGCGTTGCTCCACGAAACATACTCAGGTTACCCCTTGATGGCTCAAATCTCCACATTATCCCACAAATCACCACAATTAAGAGTTTACGGATGGTATGAAAACCTTGTCAAGCCAGAGCCAGTGCGCTTTAGCTAGATTTACAGAAAGATTTGGAAGAGAAAAAGGAGGATTTTTCAGTTTTGGCGATATTAATAATAGATAACACTATGATAATTTTAAATAATTTAATAAATCTGTAGAGAGCCTTATTGGAAGTGGAATTTGACGCAAGTAATTACCACTTAAATTAATTTATGTAACACATCTCTCATTGTTAGCTGATTGTTAACCATTGCTGACCTATCAATAATAACAATATATTTAAGTTATAATAGTATAAAAAATAATAACATAGTGAAATTTATCATTTATCCCAAAATATAAAATGATTACATATCAATCAAGTAAGAAAATTATTCTAAAATAATAAATAACATACACAAACAATAATATTTCATTAGGAAATTATTCACATTGTGAATTTAAATATTGTCTTATCGATTTTAACGGTCATAAAAAGCGATTTAGCAGGAATTTTAGTCAGAATAGTCTTAAAGTTGCCTTAATCAGCCTATTTTGATAGTTTTCAGCAGCCAAACAGCACCCTCATCTTTCATGAGGGTACTCAATTAGTCTCTTCGACTCAACTTGCCGCGACGACATAGATGACGACGCATTTTGGTTATTCCAGGAGATGGGCGTTGTTTCTCATCCAAACTGGCCAATACCAGCTCAAGGGCTCGTTCAGCAACATCACGATGGCGTTGTGCTACAGACAATACCGGACATTCAAGGAAATCCAACAACTCATGATCGCCAAATGTGGCAATAACCAGTTGACTGGGTAAGCGGCCACTGCGCTTGAGAAGCGTATCCATAACGCCCTGAAGTAGCGCAAATGAGGTGGTATACAACGCCTGAGGGACTGGGTTCTTTTCCAACCATGATGCAAAGACTTCAGCCGCGGCTTCACGCTCATAGCTATTGGCATACAGGTAGTTGGCTTCCCGTGGATCATGTTCCCACGCTGCGCGAAAACCCTGTTCACGCAAGAAACTGACCGATAATTCAGGCAATGCACCCAGATAAAGAACAGATTCCGCTGGGAATTGACGCAACTCCTGTGCCAGCATCTTCGCATCTTCGAAATCATCCCCAACCACACTGATAAAGTGTTCGCTGTCCAGCGCCCGGTCAAGTGCGATGATGGGTAATGAACGATTGGCCCAACGCTGATAGAAAGGATGCTCAGGCGGCAAGGCGGTGGAAACAATGATAGCGTCAACCTGACGTTGCAAAAGATGTTCCACACAGCGCATTTCATTATCAGGCTGATCTTCAGAGCAGGCGATCAACAACTGGTAGCCACGCTGCCGAGCCTGACGTTCCAGGTAATTGGCAATACGTGTGTAGCTGGTATTTTCCAAGTCGGGTATAACCAGACCGATTGAACGGGTTCTCCCCGCCCGCAGGCCAGCAGCAACAGCATTAGGATGGTAATTATGTTCTTTGACCACGGCCATCACTTTTTCTACTGTTTTATCGCTGACCCGATACTGCCTGGCTTTACCATTGATAACATAACTGGCCGTAGTACGTGAAACACCTGCTAAGCGGGCGATCTCATCCAGTTTCACATTAACCCCTCAGTAAGATTATGAATATGAAAAAGCCCTACTTTACAGCAGGGCTCAATAAATATCTGTATTTTAACCCGCAGATTGCGATTTTTCATCGCATAATTTTATCTCCGCGAGAGACACCCACGAGGCCGGATCGCGCAACTTCCACAAGCTCCGCCACATCTCGGACGGAATCAAGAAAAGCATCCAGTTTTTCGCTCTTCCCCACTAATTGGACTGTATAGAGTGTTGACGTCACATCCACGATCTGCCCGCGAAAAATATCTGTGTTACGCTTAATCTCTTCCCGGCCATGCTCGCTGGCCTGTAATTTTACCAACATGATTTCACGCTCAATATGAGGCCCGGCCGTTAACTCGTTGACCCGCAACACATCCACCAATTTATGCAGTTGTTTTTCAATTTGCTCTAATACCTTGGCATCACCTTTGGTTTGAATGGTCATGCGTGACAAGGTGGGATCGTCAGTAGGCGCGACGGTCAAACTTTCGATGTTATAACCCCGCTGAGCGAATAAACCCACCACGCGGGATAATGCTCCCGATTCGTTTTCAAGTAATACAGACAAAATCCGGCGCATGATCAGGTCCTCTCTGTTTTGCTTAACCACATTTCATCCATTGCCCCACCTCGGATCTGCATTGGATAAACATGTTCTGTTTCATCAACGGTAACATCGACGAAAACCAAACGTTGATTTTCATTGACTTCATGCAGTGCCTGAGCCAGTTTCGTCTCCAATTCAGCGTAAGTTTGGATGGAGATACCAATATGACCATAAGACTCTGCCAATTTGACGAAATCAGGCAGGGATTCCATATAGGATTGAGAATGACGCCCCGCGTATAGCATATCCTGCCACTGTTTCACCATCCCTAAAAAACGGTTGTTCAGATTCAGTATCAGAACAGGCAGACCATATTGCGAGGCTGTGGATAATTCTTGAATATTCATCTGGATACTGCCATCCCCTGTCACGCATACCACTGTGGCTTCCGGTTTTGCCAGCTTCACGCCAAGCGCGGCAGGCAAACCAAACCCCATCGTCCCTAAACCACCGGAATTGATCCAATGCCTTGGTTTATCAAAGGGATAATGCAAAGCAGCAAACATCTGATGCTGACCCACATCTGACGCAAGATAGGCCTCCCCTTTGGTAAGACGATAAAGGGTTTCGATAACAGCCTGTGGCTTGATCTTCGCGGTCGTGTGATCGTAATCAAGACACTTGCGGCTGCGCCACTGCTCAATAGAAAGCCACCAATCTTTCAGAGCGTCGGGATCTTGGGTGTCTTCCATGGAATCCAACAATTCCAGCATTTGACCCAGCACCAGTTTGGCGTCGCCAACAATCGGGATATCCGCCGTCACCGTTTTCGAAATCGAAGTGGGATCGATATCAATATGGAGTACGGTCGCTTTTGGACAATATTTTTCCAGGTTATTGGTAGTTCGATCGTCAAAACGGACACCGACTGCAAAAATAACATCGGAATTGTGCATGGCTTTATTTGCTTCAAAAGTGCCGTGCATTCCTAACATTCCCAGATTCTGGCGATGAGTTGCTGGAAATGCGCCCAATCCCATCAATGAACTGACGACCGGAATGTGTAACTGTTCAGCCAGCTTCAACAACTCTGTTGCACATGCTGAATTGATGGCGCCCCCCCCGACATAAATCACGGGCTTTTTCGCGCCCATCAAGGTTTTCAATGTACGCTTAATTTGTCCCTTATGTCCCTGAACCGTTGGGTTATAAGAACGCATGTTAACTTTTTCAGGGTACACATACGGGAATTTTAATGCCGGATTGACCGTATCTTTGGGAAAATCGATAACAACAGGCCCTGGCCGCCCACTTGCAGCCAAGTAAAACGCTTTTTTAATGGTATTTGGGATATCTTCGGCTTTTTTCACCAGAAAACTATGCTTCACAATGGGACGGGAAATACCCACCATATCGCACTCCTGAAAAGCATCATTGCCTATCAGGGAACTGGCAACCTGACCTGATAATACGACCATGGGAATGGAATCCATGTATGCCGTTGCAATTCCCGTGATGGCATTCGTTGCCCCTGGCCCAGAGGTCACTAAGACAACCCCGACTTTTCCCGTACATCGCGCATATCCATCCGCCATATGAACAGCCCCCTGTTCATGGCGCACCAAAATATGTTCAACCCCTCCCACCGTATGCAGGGCATCATAGATATCCAATACCGCTCCACCCGGATAACCGAACACATGTTCAATCCCCTGATCGATGAGTGATCTGACAATCATTTCGGCTCCTGACAACATCTCCATCGAGTTTGCCTCCAGGCTCTGTTTGCAAGTTAATCGTCGGAATTTCATCGGATCACGGAAAAAGTGACCTGATTTATTCCATTTATTATTTATATAGAGTGAATTGCATTTAACACTCTTTCGAAAACACGCTATTTGATAACGTGCTATTCGATAACACCGAGTTAACTAACATAACGTTAGATACAAACGTTAGCAAACATCAATTTACATGTTGAAAACATTTGTTGAATGAAGAGCCGGATATTTGACTGTCTCAATCCCGATACATAGATTCAATTTCGCGCTGATAATGCTGGGAAATAACCTTACGGCGTAATTTCAATGTTGGCGTTAATTCGCCTTTTTCCATTGAGAAGGCTTCTGGTAACAGAATAAATCGTTTGACCTGATGGAAGTTAACGATATTTTTCTGCATTTCCTTTAATCGCCGTTCAAACAGATCGATAATCTGATGATGGCGCAGCAGCTCAAGACGATCAAAATAATGAAGATTAATCGATTTCGCATATTCCTCCAGCGCTTCATAGCTGGGAACAATCAGTGCAGAAACAAATTGGCGGGCATCGGCAATGACGGCAACATGTTCAATAAAACGATCCTGCCCTAACATCCCTTCAATCATTTGTGGTGCGATATATTTGCCGGTTGACGTTTTCATCAAATCTTTCAGGCGTTCAGTGATAAACAGATTACCGTCATCATCCAATCCTCCGGCATCGCCTGTCCGTAACCAACCATCCTCGGTAAAAGCGTGAACCGTTTCTTCTGGGCGGTTGAAGTAACCTTTCATAACAATCGGGCCACGCACCTGAATCTCCCCTTCCGCGCTGATGCGAACATCAACCCCCGGCAATGGCGTGCCAATGGAACCCAACAGGTAATTTTTTTCTTCCCAGCAAGAGACCGTGGCACACGTTTCTGTCATACCGTAGCCATATTTGATATTCAGGCCGATGGACAGGAAAAAACGGGTAATGGCATCGTCAAGGCGTGCTCCCGCCACTGGCAAGAACCGCACTCGCCCTCCCAAAAGATGGCGCAGCTTGTTGAGCACCAATTTGTCAGCCAATTGATCACTACCGCGCGTGAACGGACACCCTTTTTTATTCTTCTGCTGACGCAGCCAGCGGCTTTCCCCCTGTTTCAGCGCCCAATGAAAAATCATCCTGCGCCAAAAAGGTGCACGGGAAACTTTTTCTAAAATCGCACTATGCACTTTTTCATAAAAGCGGGGAACAGAACACATCACGGTCGGACGCACATCAGACATCGCTTCACGCACAAGATTGGTGTCAGTTAAGTAGACATTCAGGGCACCCGTGTGCATGACATAGTAACTCCACGCCCGTTCAAAGATATGAGACAGGGGCAGAAAACAGAGCGAGACATCGTGGTTGGTCAAGGTCAATCTCTGGTCATGCAGATAAAGCTGTGAAGCGATATTGCGGTAATCCAACATCACGCCTTTTGGCTCTCCGGTTGTTCCTGAAGTATAGATCAATGTGAAGAGGTCATTTAAATCCTGACCCGCAATACGGTTATCAAATTCGGCCTGATATTGCGAATAGTCATTGTTAATAAAGGCGGATAAATACTCTGCCTGCGGACATCCTCGCAAATCCACAGATTCATCCATCACAATCAGATGAGCAAGTTTGGGACACAGTTCAATCAGCGCTAATGCAATATCATATTGCTCCTGCCCACCGACAAATAACACCTGTGCTTCTGCATCATTGAGAATGAATGCCGCCTGATCACGGGTATTCGTCGCATATAGCGGCACCGTCACCGCCCGAAGCTGAAGAATCGCTAAATCAGCCAATGACCACGTCATACAATTCTGCGCAAAAATGCCCACTTTTCCCTGCACTTCAACGCCCAATGACAGTAATGCTTTTGCCACGGATTGCGTTGTGCATCCAACCTGTCGCCAGTTCATTTCAAGCTGTTCTGATGGTGACCATTGCCGAAATGCGATTTTTTCTGGATGCTCATGGAATTGCTGTTGAAATCGATTAACCAAGTGATAGGCGTGCAGAGAATCTGTTGTCACAATATATTCCTGTATAAATATTTTATTTAGCGTCTTCAGTAAGTGTATTGCCTACTTTTCAGCTTACAGATGTTAGCTATTTCCGCGCAGTCTACCTATTCCGAGTAAAAGGGGGAAGTCTATTTTGCTCTCTCCTCCCCCTGTCTTGCCTTAGCGTGATCTATTTTTGTTCACCAAGATGACTCAACAGTGATTTCATCCACTGGTGGCCCTTATCCCGGTCTGTTGAAGCATGCCATATTAAATAGCAAGGACGAGAGATCCGACCATTGGGCAGCGGCACTGAACAAATATTCAACTGTTCGGAATAATGTTCAACCATCCATTTTGGCACGATAGCGACTAAATATGTTTGAGAAACAATATTAAGAACACTATTTAAATCCGTCCCCTGATAAGAAATGGAGCCCAATAATTCCTGACTTTCATAGTAAGGCTTACTAAATGAATCTGCATTATCTAACGCAACAATGGCATGTCTTTCTTCCTGCAATTGTTGCTGAGTAATTCGCTGACCAATTCTGGGATGATGTTTAGAAACTGCCAGAACCAATTCATCATTAAACAGAGGATAATTATGGAAATCAGGGCGATCTAATGGATTATAACTGATGACAAATTCTATTTCCTGATATTTTAATTGCTTTTCAATATCATCACTAATTTGGGTTTTAATGACAACTTCAATATTAGAGGTATGTTTTTTTATTTTCCCAACAATTTGAGCCGCCAGACGGATATCAAGGGGACTACAAATAGAAAGATTAAATATCCTTGTACTATTGCCGGGATCAAACCCCACCCCGGGCAACTCATTATGAACAATTTGCAGTGCCTGCCTGAGTGGTCCAAAAAGCTGTTTGGCTCTCGCCGTTGGTTGAATCCCCCGGCCATAACGAACAAATAATTCATCATCAAACATGGTCTTCAGACGCGCGACGGCATTACTGACAGCCGGTTGCGACATTCCCAATGCCTGAGCCGCGCGTGTAATATTCTGCATTTGCATGACCGTATCAAAAACCGTAAGCAAATTGAGATCGACACTACGCAATTGAACATCACATGGCCCTTTTTTTCCTGTGGTTGCTGAGTTGTATTCAGTCATTGTTTCACTCCACTAAACTTATAGCAGTGACCTCATTAAACAAATAAGATCAATTACCCCAATTCGTTGTAAAATAAATTGAGATTCATCCTTGTACAAAAATTAAATAGGCATAACCCATGCGTTTTATCTACGTAAACGTAATATTTTTATAGGCATGAATATTAATACGCTATATATGAGCAGTAATAGCTCATAATAAAATAATCATATTCCAACCTATTATCAGAACTCGCTATTAATATTCTCTATCAAGAAAACGATCGAATATATTAAATAACAGTCGCTTCTTCCAATATATTGAAAAACAATTTATTAATATTCTATATGGTTATGATTTCTTAACCTAAAAACAGTGTGATTAACATCCATCTATCCTTGTTCCTTAGAAATATAATGCCTGTATAAAATAACAGGCATCACATTTATCATCCATCAGAGCCGGATTTTACTCCATATATAGCGACGAAAAATAGATAAAAACATCGCTAAAAATGTAAAAAATAGTCACCAAACCTAACAATTGTTCAACAAACAACCATTAATGAGCATGATTCACTCTGAATTTAGATTCATAGCGCTTGACATTATTTTTTAGATAAAGTATCTATAAATACATTGACTGACAGTTAAAATTAATTTAACAAATTTATAAAAGGTTAACTCACATGATTTCCCCTATTTTTCTACTAAGCCTACTACTTATCGCCTTTCGTGTGCGCGGTATGCTGGTGGGTGGAAAACAGGGCTAAGTTAACCTCCAATCAGAAACAGAAAACCCGCGCACGGCGCGGGTTTTTTTTACCTGCTCGGCGCTCAAAAATAACACACAGTTACAACTAAGTTACCTAATTAAATCATCTGGTTAGTCTATTTAACAGGAGCACAACATGAGCCAGCAAGTTATTATCTTCGATACAACATTACGTGATGGAGAACAGGCATTACAGGCCAGCCTGAGTGTAAAAGAGAAACTGCAAATCGCTTATGCACTGGAAAGGCTGGGAGTTGATATCATTGAAGCCGGTTTCCCCGTTTCTTCTCCGGGCGATTTTAAATCCGTTCAAACCATCGCCCGTGAAATCAAAAATAGCCGTATCTGTGCCTTATCCCGCTGCGTTGACAATGATATTGATGTCGCCGCGGAAGCCCTGAAAGTGGCTGAAGCCTTCCGCCTGCATATGGTACTGGCTACCTCAAACCTGCACGTCGAACATAAATTAAAAAGAACCTTTGATGATGTTGTGGAAATGGCGGTTCGCTCCATCAAACGGGCACGCAATTACACTGATGATGTCGAGTTTTCCTGTGAAGATGCAGGCCGTACCGATATCGATAATTTGTGCAAAATCGTTGAGCAAGCCATCAAAGCGGGCGCCACCACTGTCAACATTCCAGACACGGTGGGCTATACCACACCTTACCAATTTGGCGGTATTATCCGCACTTTATTTGACCGTGTACCTAATATTGATAAAGCGATTATTTCCGTCCATTGCCACGACGATTTAGGCATGTCCGTCGCTAACTCGATTACGGCAGTGCAGGCAGGTGCCCGTCAAATTGAGGGTACAATCAATGGATTGGGAGAACGCGCAGGCAACTGTTCGTTGGAAGAAGTGATCATGACGATCAAAACACGCCAGCAAATGTTGGGGGTGCATACCAATATCAACCACAAAGAAATTTACCGTACCAGCCAGTTAGTCAGCCAAATTTGCCATACGCCGATCCCCGCCCATAAAGCCATTGTTGGCAGTAACGCATTTTCCCACTCGTCCGGCATTCATCAGGATGGTGTCCTGAAAAACCGTGAAACTTACGAAATCATGACACCAGAATCCATCGGTCTGAAAGATACCCAATTGAACCTGACTTCGCGTTCCGGGCGTGCCGCAGTGAAACATCGCATGACAGAAATGGGCTATCAAGAGGATGACTATGATCTGGATGCGCTGTATCAAGCATTCTTAAAATTAGCAGACAAAAAAGGACGGGTGTTTGATTACGATTTGGAAGCCTTAGTGTTCATCAATCAACAGCAGCAAGAGAATGAACATTTCCGTCTGGACTATTTTAGTATCCAGTCGGGCACCAATATTGTACCCACTGCCACTGTTCGTCTGGCTTGCGGAGATGAACTCAAATCGGAAGCCTCGACAGGCAATGGGACTGTTGACGCTATCTATCAGGCCATTAACCGTATTACGGGTTATCCACTGGAATTAATTTCTTATCAATTATCCGGCAAGGGACATGGTAAAGATGCTCTCGGTCAGGTTGATATTATTGTCGAGTGTTTTGGCCGCCGTTTTCATGGAATGGGTTTGGAAACTGACATCATCGAATCCTCTGCCAAGGCAATGATCCACGTCTTGAATAACATCTGGCAAGCTGAACAAGTCGAAAAAGAGAAGCAACGCCTCTCCCAAGGCAATAATGTCCAGAGCAATATTCAAAACGATAACCGGAACAACACAAAGGAAACTGCATAATCATGTCCTCAAGCCAATCTATTTCAAATTACGCGACGCCAAGCAAGCAAGATCATCACTGTCATATTGCGGTTTTGCCGGGTGATGGCATTGGCTCGGAAGTGATGAAGCAAGCCTACAAAGTGTTGGATGCCATCCGTCACCGTTTTAATATCCATATCACAACCAGCGCATATGATGTGGGCGGGATTGCCATTGATCGTCATAGCACGCCGTTGCCTCAAGAAACGATTGCTGGCTGTGAAAAAGCCAACGCGATCCTATTTGGCTCCGTAGGGGGGCCAAAATGGCAACACCTCCCGCCAGCAGAACAGCCAGAACGGGGCGCATTATTGCCACTGCGCAAGCATTTCAAACTGTTCAGTAACTTACGTCCGGCACGCTTATATGCAGGCCTAGAATCTTTTTGCCCCCTTCGCCATGACATTGCCGCCAAGGGCTTTGATATTTTATGCGTCCGTGAGCTGACGGGGGGTATTTATTTTGGTCAACCCAAAGGGCGTGAAGGTGAAGGGAAATATGAGCGTGCTTTCGATACTGAGATTTATCATCGTTTCGAGATAGAGCGGATCGCACGCATTGCGTTCGAATCCGCGCGCAAGCGTCGCCATAAGGTCACTTCGATTGATAAAGCGAATGTTTTGCAAAGCTCTGTGCTATGGCGTGAAGTCGTCAGCGAAATCGCCAAAGACTATCCTGACATTGCAATCGAACATATGTATATCGATAACGCCACCATGCAACTGATCAAAGATCCGGCGCAATTCGACGTTCTGTTATGTTCCAATATCTTCGGTGATATTTTATCCGATGAGTGTGCCATGATCACCGGCTCAATGGGCATGTTACCTTCTGCCAGCCTGAATGAAAAAGGGTTCGGCTTATACGAACCTGCGGGCGGTTCAGCCCCTGATATTGCAGGCAAAAACATCGCTAATCCAATTGCCCAAATATTATCCACAGCCCTGTTACTGCGTTATAGCCTTGGGCGCCTTGATGCCGCAGATGCTATTGAACGGGCAATCAACCGTGCTTTGGAACAAGGTTATCGTACCGCCGATCTCGCGGGTAATGGCAGAGCGGTCAGCACCGATGAAATGGGCGATATCATTGCACGTTATATCACCGAAGAGGTTTAGGTAAAGCGAACCCATTGAAAAAGCCAGTAAGTTAACTTACTGGTTGCCCTCTATTTCATCATTGGCTCGAATTACAAGGTAAATGCAGAGTGAGAGGCGTAAAAATGAACACCTTTGGCGAATTTGATTTCAAATCTGCGTGATTTACGCCTCCGGAAGGATAATTCACAGGAAAAGCTAAAGTTATAAACATTTATTGTCTAACCAGAACCATTTTATTCACTTTTTCTGTGGATATGTATGTGAAAAAGAACGGGGTAAAGCGGGTATACTTTTATTACATACTTTTACACTCGCGAGAGGTGTAAATTAATAATTATTAAATTTCAATATGTTAATACATTTTATACCGCTTTTAACAAGATATCTTACCGATGAAAATTTTCGTCTTTTCTCACGATGAACAAATATCAATCAGTGATGATTTTATCCACAGGATATGCCTTTTAGTTAAACAAAAATCGCCTATTTTTGTAGAAAACATCATTCATGAGGGCTGTAAATCAAACCAGTGATCTCACTTTTTATCACTTATCCCATAAATCTGTGGATAACATGGTGTAAGATCCTGTTTATTATCACTGGGAATAGGTGAACAATCATAACAAGTCTATTTTTAATGCAGAAAACACCAATGAAAAAATCTTTTATATCATGCTATTATCAAAATGATCACGCCAATGATAAATTAATAATGATTTCCCAAAAATGACGCGAACATTTTTTAACCAGTGAAAAATAGACTCTATAACATGTACTTTACACCTCCGGCACCGCCTGAAAACGAACAAAAACTATTCAATCGCGCTCAATCTCTGGCGGGCTTCTCTATGGGTGAATTGGCTGCACTCGCCAAGCTCCCCATTCCCCCCAATTTAAAACGTGATAAAGGTTGGGTCGGTATGTTGCTTGAATATTATTTAGGTGCGAATGCCGGCAGCAAACCCGAACAAGACTTTGAACATATCGGTGTCGAGCTGAAAACTATCCCTGTGGATAGCAAAGGTTACCCACTAGAAACCACCTTTGTCTGTGTTGCGCCTTTAACAGGTAACAGCGGCATTCGATGGGAAAACTGTCACGTCAGGCGTAAATTATCCCGCGTCCTGTGGATACCCGTTGAGGGAGAAAGGCATATTCCACTTTCCGATCGTCGCGTAGGCTCCCCGCTGCTCTGGAGCCCAAATGTCATTGAAGAAGAGTTACTGCGGCGCGATTGGGAAGAACTCATGGATCTCATTGTATTAGGGAAAGTCGAGAGCATTACCGCCCGTCATGGTGAAGTGTTACAGCTACGTCCAAAAGCTGCCAATAGCCGGGCATTGACAGAAGCAATAGGTGAATACGGTCAGCCAATCATGACGTTGCCCAGAGGTTTTTATTTGAAGAAAAATTTTACAGCGCCATTATTGGCTCGCCACTTCTTCTTATGATCCGTAATTCTGGTTGGCTAAATTAGCATTTTGCTTTCAGTTTAAAATCAAACTTAGTGTCGCCCACCCATTCGACATCGAGTTCTAATTGAGAATAAGGCGATATTTTTACCGCGGAAATATCCACAAAACCAGTTGACGGATCATAGTCAAGATAGAAAGTACCAATCAGTGGGTAACTGCGGTTGATCCTGTTTCTGATATAAAT
>NZ_JAQRFJ010000120.1:0-3028 GCF_028599065.1 Xenorhabdus sp. PR6a
GTGTCTTACCTCCATAAATGGCTCAATGATTAAATGGGATAAAGCAATGGCATCAGAAAAAGTAAGCAGTAGCGGTCAGTTTTCTGGCAAAAAAATAATTATTATTCATGGATATACTGCTTCACCTTCATCTAATTGGTTCCCTTGGTTAAAAGAGAAACTTACCGAACAAGGTGCAGAAGTGTTCGTACCTGCAATGCCTGACACATCAGCCCCTAAACCTGAATCCTGGGCTAAGATGTTGATGGATATCGTGCCGGTGGCAGATAAAAATTCGGTTTTTATTGGTCATAGTCTCGGTTGTATCGCGGTATTACGGCATTTAGAGTCAATATGTTCTCAGCACCTTCATATTGGTGGGTATATTTTGGTTTCTGGATTTGACTCTCCTCAAATCACCGTACCAGAATTGAATGCTTTTACTGTTGAGCCGTTAGACTATGCTTTCTTGCGTCAAATAACCAAACAGCGTATTTCGCTTATTTCTTCTAATGATCAAATTGTTTCTCCACAATCCTCTTTGGATCTGGCTCATGCTTTACAAACAGAAGTGATTCATGTTGCTAATGCTGGACATTTTCTCGATAGGGATGGTTTTACTCGTTTGTCTCCTGTTTATGATATTTTGCAAAATATGTTATCAGAATAAATATAGATAAATGATATCTTATAACCCTCCAGTTTATTGGGTTTAATCTGGGGGGTATTAAATATAAAAGACCAGTGAGTTATTTTAAATATGGTTTGTTGGCTATAAAATTTGACTATCATTTTAAACAGGGACAAGATAAGAATATATTTTGTGGTTCTTTTTTAACTTGCTTTATGCTGTTTGGGGTTTTGTATGACAGTATAAATATATTTACTAAGGAGTTAATTATGGTGCCAAATTATTCTCCCATTACTTCTAATGTCAATAATGGTGATTTGGTTCATGTGGACTTTGAATACAAGATAGGAAAATATTCTGCCAAAGATTTCAAATCTGACTGGGGTATTTCACCGACTTTATCATCTGGTCTTAATCAGGGAAAATTAAATATCGTTATTGATCCTCAAAATGATAAAAACAAAGTATTAGAGTTGACTTATCTTGCCAATACTGTCGGCTCTGAGGCCGGAACCTCATTTAATGTACCGATTCATGGTGTGCATAAAGCGTTATGGTTGCAATATAGAGTGATGTTCAGTAAAGAATTTATGTGGGTTAAAGGTGGAAAACTACCGGGTTTGGCTGGTGGCGATCACCCATCAGGCTGTATCGATAATGACAGTTTCGATGGTTTTAGTAGTCGCTTGATGTGGAGAAAAGCAGGCGAGTTATTTGGTTATCTCTATTATCCTGAAAAAAATGAACGATGCGGTGATTATATTAAATTAGAAACTTCGTTAAAGAAAAATACGTGGTATACCCTGACACAATATGTAAAACTAAATAATATCGGCAAACACGATGGTATCTATATACAATATGTCGATAATCAAGAGGTTTTTAGAACAAACAGTCTCAAATTGAGAAATAAAAATGATGTTTTCATTGATGCGATAAAATGGAGTTCTTTTTTTGGCGGTTCTACGCTGGATTGGGCTCCACCAGTGGAACAATATGCTTATTTTGACGATTTTGTTGTTAGTGTTGGAAAGCCTGATAATATTTAATCATTTCTTATTCTGTGAAAATAACCACGTGAGGATCTTGTGCGAATAACTTTTCAACATTAAGGTGCATATTATGATTATTTCCGCTTCAACTGATTATCGGGTTGCAGCACAAGCTAAGTTACCGCCTTTTCTGTTCCATTATATTGATGGCGGAGCCTATGCAGAGCATACCCTTAAACGCAATACCGCCGATTTATCTGATATTGAGTTACGTCAGCGTGTGTTGAAAGATATGTCCGAATTGAGTCTGGAAACCAGCCTATTCGGAGAAAAAATGTCAATGCCGGTGGCACTGGCGCCTGTTGGACTCACAGGAATGTATGCGCGTCGCGGCGAAGTACAGGCTGCGCGTGCCGCAGCCAAAAAAGGCATTCCATTTACTTTATCGACAGTATCTGTATGCCCGATTGAAGAAGTCGCTCCCGCAATCGATCGCCCAATCTGGTTCCAGCTTTATGTACTGAAAGATCGTGGTTTTATGCGCAATGTCCTGGGAAGGGCGCAGGCTGCGGGAGTCAAAAATTTGGTATTTACCGTTGATATGCCAGTTCCTGGAGCGCGTTATCGGGATGCACATTCTGGTATGAGTGGCCCGAATGCGGCTATGCGCCGTCTTTTGCAAGCGATAACGCATCCGCGATGGGCATGGGATGTAGGATTGTGGGGCAAGCCACACGATCTGGGCAATATTTCCGTATATCGTGGTAAACCGACTAAATTGGAAGATTATATGGGTTGGTTAGGCAGTAATTTTGATTCCTCCATTTCATGGAAAGATTTGGAGTGGATACGTGATTTCTGGAAGGGACCGATGATAATTAAAGGTATCCTCGATCCAGAAGATGCTAAAGATGCTGTCCGTTTTGGCGCTGATGGTATCGTGGTTTCAAATCATGGCGGACGCCAGCTTGATGGGGTTTTGTCAACGGCACGCGCCTTGCCTGCGATTGCGGATGCCGTCAAAAATGAGATTACCATTCTTACTGATTCCGGTATTCGAACAGGATTGGATGTGGTGAGAATGATTGCTCTGGGGGCAGATAGTGTGTTATTGGGGCGTGCTTTTGTTTATGCGTTGGCAGCGGCAGGTGAAGCGGGGGTTTCCAATTTGCTGGATCTGATTGAGAAAGAGATGCGGGTGGCGATGACCTTAACCGGAGCGAGATCAATCTCGGAGATTAATGCGGATTTATTGGTTCGTAATCAAAGCTAATGGCTGCCATTGTTGGTCAGCAGAATATGCTCTGCTGACCCTATTAAATTAATCCTTTAAATACCGATAGGGCGATATCCCTGCCATTCAGGTTTATCTGGCTGACCGTGAGGATTTTCAGTTAAATGGATGTGATAGCCATTGACTTGTCCA
>NZ_JAQRFJ010000121.1:0-2984 GCF_028599065.1 Xenorhabdus sp. PR6a
TCCGGGATGCGAGCCATGTCAGATATCCTGATAAAATATTTTTCAATAAAGCATCAATGCTTGATAAATTAGCCTTAAGGCTTTATCATGTCAAGCATGTGAAACGCATATCAACGCACTGGAGCATGGAAGATGCGTCATAATTACGGCAACATAGCTACATTTGAGACCGCGATAATGACAGAGGTGCTTGATATGGCAGCGGCAACAGAGAAGGGATTTGCACAACGCTTGCGGGAACTGCGCAGACAAAAAGGCCTCTCCCAGTCAGAGCTGGGTAAACTGGCTGAACTGCATTACACCCACATTGGCCGCTTTGAGCGTGGCACTTCACGGCCGGGCAGCGATACCTTAAAACGTCTGGCGGACGTGCTGGATGTGACCAGTGATTATCTGCTGGAAGGGGCAGAGACCGAAGCGGCGAAAGCCCGGTTTGAGGACAGGGAACTGCTGCGGCAGTTTCAGGCGGTGGAACAGCTACCGGAGGAAGACAAGGAAGTGATTAAGAAATTGCTGGATGCCTTTTTAACCAAGAAACAACTACAGGCACTGGCAAGATAGATAAAAAGAACCCGTTGAGTTAACGCGGGGATGAAGTGCTACCAACACTTCATCCTCGCTCACCACAAGCAACTAAACAGGAGTTGAATGATGGCTAAGGCGCATTCTAGGCAAAACGCGGCTCAAAATAAAGCTGCTAAAACAGAACGTTATTACACCGTGGGATACGTTCCGCAAAATGACAAGGCCACAGCACCGCCTGCAATTCATCTTAAGGGACAATGGCTTAAACAGGCTGGCTTTGAGACTGGCGGCGCGGTGACGGTGAAGATCATGGATGGCTGCTTAGTGCGTAAACGTCCGGTCATCTCACCTTGACAAAAAAAACGAGTTTAAGTAAAGCGATTCTCAGGCCAGGGCAGCAGCTCATTCAACCGATTGTTCGGCCAGACAGGCAGCCGGCTGAGGACATCACGTAACCAGACCCAGGGCTCATGCCCGTTGGCTTTAGCGGTTTCCAACAGGCTCATTATCATGGCGGCCCGTTGCCCTGCGGCTAGCGAACCCGCAAACAGCCAGTTCTTTCGGCCAACCGCCACACCCCGGACCGCATTCTCCGCCCGGTTGTTGTCTATCGGTACCCGGCCATCATCCAAATAACACACCAGCGCCAGCCAGCGCTTCAGCGTGTAATCTATCGCTTTGCGTAACCCGGAGTTGGGGGCCGTTTGGGCCTGAGTCGTCTGCAACCAGGACCGGAACTCATTCAGCCACGGCCGGGCATAACGCTGTCGCCACTGACGCCGTTTATCCGGGGGCCGGTGTTTGATTTTTCGCTCCAGCTTGTACAGGTCACGAATGCCATCCAGCGCCTGTTTCGCCACCGGACTTTGGCTCGCTTTGTATTGGTCAAAGAATTTGCGGCGGGCGTGAGCCCAGCAACCCGCTTCGGTGATATCCGCCCGGGCATGCAGCGCGTTGTAACCGGCATAATCATCCGTCACCAACGTGCCGCCCGACCAGTCTTTCAGCAGGCTCTGGGCATAACGGCCACTGCGGCCGGGATGCAGCTCATAGTACACCACTGCCGGCGAGGTATCGGGGCCGGTGACAGACGCCCACAAATAGGCGCGCTGGGTCTGGCCTTTTCCCGGGGCCAGTATCGGCAACGGGGTCTCATCGGCATGCAGCACCGAGGACGTCAGCAGCGCCTGCTTCAGGGCATCGGCCAACGGTTGCAATGCCAGCGCCACCTGACCCACCCAGTCCGACAGGGTGCTGCGGGCCAGGGTTACGCCACTGCGGGCATAGATTTGCTGCTGACGGTAGAGCGGCAGGTGGTCACGATATTTAGCGACTACCACCTGAGCCAGCAACCCCGGCTCCGGAATGCCCTTTTCGATAAGACGGGCAGGCTGGGGCTGGGCATGCACACCCTGACAGGCTGCACAGCTGTACTGGGGACAGACATAACGCCGGACGATAAACGTGGCCGGACGGTATTCCAGTCGCTCACTGATTTCATCACGCAAAAAGCGCAGGGCATGACCGCAATCCGGGCAGCTCTCCGTCTCCAGCGCCAGCCGGATATCTTCACGGGGTAACGTCGCCGGTAAAGGCTGTCGTTTGGGGTGAGCCGGAGTCGCGTCTTCCTTGATATGCAGGCGTGATAGCTGGGTTTCCAGCACCGCAATATCGGTATCGGCATCCTCCTCGAACTGACTCCGTTTGGGACCGGCAGGCAGGGTTTCGCTGTGCGCGCCAAAACGCCAGCGTTGCGCCTGTTTCAGGGCCTCTTCCAGCTGGCGAATATAATCACATTGTTGCTGAAGCAGCGCCAGTGCCCGCAGGCGGAACTGGCCGGGGTCATCCAGCGCGATTAAGTCATTGAGCGTCATGCCGACAGTGTACCGGATAATTCCCCGTCGTTATCCGGTAAAAGTGTGACCGGGGTAGCGGAATTAGCTTCGCCAGCCGGACAGGTCATCTCCCTCGACCTGTTGCCAGTGAATGCCGCGGATGAGCCAGTCAAACTGGGCGGGCGTCATCACCCAGCTGCGTTCGCCCTGCTTCGGCCAGACAAAATGGGCCCGGTGCAGACGGCGGGTACACAGCCAGACGCCGTGTCGGTCCCAGCGCAACACCTTGAGACGGGAGCGGGCCTTATTGCAGAAAACAAAAGCGGCTTCTTCCTGCCAGCGTAAATTCAATCCTTCGAGGTATTGGGTCAGGGCATCAATGCCCCGGCGCATGTCGACGGGCTCGCGCACCAAAAAGAGCTGTTGCGGTTTCAGCATCGGGCCAGTACCCGCATCACTTCAGGCAACAGCGTCAATGGACAGGCGATGGCATAACCGTCTGGGGTATGCAGGGTGACGGTGTGCGCGTCGTCAGGCTGGAGTGAAACCGGCAAGATGGCGGGCAGTGTCTGGCTGAGATTTGGGGGTATTTTGTTACTGTCGGTAATCCAATTACGAAAAGAG
>NZ_JAQRFJ010000122.1:0-2980 GCF_028599065.1 Xenorhabdus sp. PR6a
CCGGGCACGGGTTTTCCTTCTGCTTTTGCCTGATTACGCCAATTATACAGGGTGGCTTCCGAGATGCCTTCCATTTGAGCAACTGAGGCGACAGTCATGTTGTACGGTGGCAGCAATTTAGCCAGTGCCGCAGATTTTCGTTCGGGGGAAATACGTGTCATTTTTTTCTCTATCAGTGTTGTTTATGGGGGTGACAACTATGCTGACAGAGAGGGGGATTCACAGAATCCCTGCATAAATTTCTTACACGTTCGCAACCACTTAAGGCTTGCGAGTACTGTTTAGGGAGTGTCGGAAAACTTCATTCACATAAGGAATTACGAAGAGCCGATTGGAGACCTCTGGAACAATATGAAGACTTAATTAGCCATGAGTTTTTAGAAGTTTGCCGAAAAGACATAGCAGCCGATGATGGCTGTTTGCGGTCATCTGAAATTTACTTAGTGGAGTAGATTATGTCTGGAATTTCAGTAATTACACTGACACGTTATAGGCCAATAGAGGTTCGAAGAGCGATATTGAGTGTGCAGCACCAGACTGAGCCGGCTGCGGAACACATTGTACTGATCGATGGGGATCGTCGGATTGAGAAAAGTGTAAAAGAGTTTATTGATTCTAGTAGTATTGAACGATGTAAGGTTCACTTTGTGCCTCGAACATCAAGTGATATGTCTGGCCCCGGTCGTTCCGCTGTTTTGAGGAACATAGGGGTACAAATGGCAAAGAATCCTTGGATAGCCTTCCTTGACGATGATAATGAATGGTTACCTAATCATTTGTCGTCACTCAAAACACTTGCCTACCAAAGTGATTCTCCTGCGGTATATTCCGAAGTTGCTCTTTTAACTGCTGCGGGGGAACCGTACCTCGAACATAGGTGGCCTTGGGCACACACTCGTGAGGAAGGCGAACACAAATACAGGGATTATGTAACGCAAGGTGTCTTAGTACCAGGATCTAATGTGATCCATGACCGCCCTGAAGTTCGAGATGTACCAGTTGATACAAGTGCTTGGCTTTTGAACCGAAATTTGCTCTTATCCGTGCCATTTCAAGAAAAGTTTAGCGTAGATGACGCTCGAACACTCACAAGTGAGGATGACAAACTATTCTACTCGTTACTCGAACGCGGTGTACGGCTTGCATGTACCTCTCAGCCAACTTTGCTTTATTACTTGGGGGGATATTCTAACAGTGGAACCACAATACGGACTGATGAAACTATTGAATGGTCAAACGCTGAATAATAAATCCTAATTGGAGAGATGTTTAATGATTAAAGATATATGTATTGAGACGGATTTGGGGATGTATTTATGGGGTGATAGTTTATCTGTCATGCGTGATATATCGGATGATAGTGTTGATGTAGTGATATGTTCTCCGCCTTTTGAAGGTGACTTAAATATTCGCGACTCCGACAGAATAGGAGAAAAATTTGTCGATTGGTTTTCACATTTTTTCAATGAGTTCGAACGATTATTGCCTACTCACGGGGTAGTTGCGTTTGAGCTTGGCGGTATGTGGCTTGATGACGCGTCGGGTAAATCAATACAACAGTCTTCCTTTTTGCGATACCTTATTTCCCGCGGCTGGAAACTAATTCAAGAGTTTTTTTACTTTAATCCTCAACTCCTTCGCCCTCAGCCTAACGTTGGATTATCTCGATTACCAGACTCGATTACTCCAATTTGGGTGGTAAGTAGGAGCTATACTGGGCATTACCAAACGTCGGTCGCTGGGCAAGAACCGTATTCGCGGTATATTCGCGGAAATTTGCTTGAATTTGATACTTCGGATAAGTATGACCAACAGTATGAGCTCTTTCTTACGGAAAGAGGAGAAAGTGCCTACATAGATCGCTGGCCGAGTATTCTTCCAGCTTTTTTGATTGAATTATTGACAGTGCCTGGCCAGACCATTTTAGACCCTTTTGCAGGTACTGGTGCCACTTGCCATGCTGCGAATCGCCTTGGGCGTAATTGGATTGGCATCGAGCGCAACAGATCACTTTCTCAGCACGTAGATGCAATGTTTTCTGACCTTGCTTGAGTTCTAACTTCATTGGGATAGTCCATGTTGCTAAACCAAGAAAAGTAACTGATCCACGAACCCCATCTATGGCAGACTGATTTAGGCGGGTAGGTCAAAAGAAACGCCAATGGATATACTGAACCTACCGCCACCCGCCATATATCTATTCTAGCCTGATGGGACAGGTCGCCGAAGAAGATTAACTGAGCTACTGTTGGGTTCGCCAGCCTTATCTTTAGTCTTCAACAACCTTGGATCGTGCATGTACCCAGTAACCGACATAGCCTTTGTAGCCAGTTGTGACTGTGACCATATTAAATTTGAAGATTCCCCAACCACCTTGACGGCAATGACACTCAATAGCAGTCCAGCATCCAAGTTGTTATCACGCCGACAGACTTACGCAGATGAAAAGATGGAAACTCACCTTACAAAAGAAATCATTACAAGCTTAGTTACGCGCTGTGCGACAACTGCACATGAGGCGGCTAAATATTTGCCTAGCACTACGAGTCAAGAATTCTTAATTGCGACCAGTAAAGGACCTTATCGAGAAGCAGTAACAATATATGATAAAAAGCTTGAGGAAAAAATTCTGGAAAATTTAATATTGCCAAATAAGGATGACAGCTATTTGGGAGAAGAGACAGGTCATTACAACGGGAATTCTGGAATTAAATGGATAATCGATCCAATTGACGGAACATTAAATTTTGCTCGCAGAATACCAGCCTATTCTATTTCAATAGCAGCTGAAGTCGATGGAAAAGTTGTCGCGGGAGCGGTATATGATCCATCTCATCAAGATACCTTTACTGCAGGTCTCGGTTTAGGCGCTCGATGTAACGGTTATAAAATTAAATCCAGTAGTACTTTCAATCTATCAGATGCCATTGTATCAACAGGTTTTTCAAAAAAACCAGAAATTCGTCGAAAACAAGCTAAA
>NZ_JAQRFJ010000123.1:0-2951 GCF_028599065.1 Xenorhabdus sp. PR6a
ATCTGGTCTAAGTTCAGTCATCATACGTATCCAAGGATCATATGAAAAGATTTAAACTACCACGAAGATGTTTTCATTATCAACTAATGTGGGTTGAAATGAGCTGTTGTTCTCAAAAGGAAATACATTTTTAGCAAAAGTCTTGCTCATGCCCCAAACGTTTAGTTCCTTATCTTGAGCGATCTCAGGTTAACCAAGTAGAAGAGCGTTTAAGAGCGTCTGACAATATTGAACATTTTTTATTTAAGAGAGTCCTACAATGTTGAACGTTTTTCTCTCCATATTACCTATTTTTTTACTGATAGTAATAGGATTCCTGTCTAAGTTATATATCAAGGATGTTACGATATTTTGGGGATTTTCCGATAAGTTTGTTTACTATCTTTTCTTTCCTGCGCTATTGATATTAGATATTAGCGATACACACTTTAGCAGTACTAATAATTTCTACTCAATAATGTCGACAATCATTTCAACGATAATAATTTCATTAATTATATTTGTTGTTAAGTTTTTTATAAAAACATCGCCGGATCTTTTTACCTCAATTTTTCAAGGTAGTATTAGATATAATTCTTATATATTCATTGCTCTTTCCCAATCCTTATTCGGTAGTGAAGGGGTTGCACTGTCTGGATTTTTTGTCTCCTACATGATCATTTTAACGAATATAATGAGTGTGTTGGTGATGAATCACTACGGTACTGGTAGCAAAAAAAACCTTAGTAGTGCCATGTTAGCACTGACTAAAAACCCGTTGATTATCGGAGCCGTGTTAGGGGTTGTGATGAATATGCTCAACATCCATGTTACAGGTGCACTAAGGCAACTTTTTCTATACTTATCTAATGCGGCTACCCCATTGAGTTTAATGTCAGTTGGTGCGGGGTTGATAGTTAGTATGCACATACGCCAGATAGTCGCCATTTTTTATACCACTCTGCTCAAGCTGGTTGCAATGCCCATCATTACTATTGTGTTGGTGAAATATTTTGACGTTTCTGGACTGCCGGCGAGTATTGCTATTCTTTATTCTGCGGTTCCTTGTGCGGGAAATGCCTATATTTTGGCTCGGCAGATGGGGGGAAACCATGAGGTGATGGCTGCCATTATTATCTGGACAACTTTATTGTCGATTTTCACTCTTAGTTTTATCCTAGGCAGTGTGACCGTTTGATAGTTAAGTACCAGCTTTTGTAATTGAATATATTGGAGATCTACATATTATGTATACTAATCACTAAGCGCCTAAAATTGAAATACTCCCCCATAACTTAGGGCGGGATCTCACATTTTAATAAGGTTATTATGGTTAAATAAAAATCAGAATAGGATTTTTTATAAGCATTTCCATACGTAAAACGTTAAGATCTCACTATTCCATAAAAAGTGATTTTAATAATGAATATTTTTGATTTTATCAGCAAGATAGATGACCCACGTTCTGACATCAATAAAAAACATGAGTTAATGGATGTCATTTTTTTGGCCTTTTCTGCTGTGTTATGTGGGGCTTCTGGCTGGAAATCCATTCAGGCATTTGGTGAGTTACAAATCGAATGGCTTAAACAGTACACCTCTTTTACTCACGGTATTCCTCGTCGTCACTGTATTGCCAATATTATCAAAATGATAGAGCAAGATGCACTGGTTGAAGCCTTTTATGCCTGGATCAACCAGCGCCGGCTCAAGGCAGGGAAAAGTATTATTGCCATTGATGGAAAAACCCTGCGGGGAACCTGTAAAGGGACGTTGTTTGAAGCCCTGCATGTGGTCAGTGCTTATGATGTTGAATCGGGGATTGCCCTGTATCACCGTGCCGCTGAAAGTCAGGGCAAGGAAGGCCCGGTTGCCAGACAATTAATTGAATTACTTGCGCTTGATGGAGCCATTGTCACTCTGGATGCCTTGCATTGCCAGAAAGAAACCCTTGAGTTAATTCATCAACGAGGCGGGGATTTTATTTTAGGGCCTCAAAGGCAATCAAAAAACGCTCCATGAGTTTGTCAAATCGCATTTTGCGGCGCATTATGAGAATGATGAGCTTGTTGAATTTACGGAGAAAAATAGCGGTCATGGACGAAAAGAATTCCGCCATGTCATGCAAATCCGGGCGGCATTACCAGAGTCCCTTCAACAGCAATGGCCTTCAATACAGAGTGTGATTGAAGTGGTCAGTGAACGGAGTGTGAAAGGTCAACCTTCCCACTGGGATTCACGCTGGTATGTCAGCTCTCTCCCTTTGGATGCGGAAATCGCCGCCAAGGCAATCAGAAGGCACTGGTCGGTGGAAAACGAGCTGCATTGGGTCTTGGATGTCACTTTTCGGGAAGATGCAATATCACTCAAAGATCCGGATAGTGCCGCGCAAATGGCGCTGTTTAACCGCATTGCGTTAAATGTGATTAAATAAAACACCAGTATCAAGAACAGTCAGGCAGCTAAACGTCGAAGAGCAACATGGTCAGGGGAATTTCGTAGTCAGCTTATCTTTGATTAAATTAAATACAAAGTGGAATCCCGCCCTGCCCATAACTTAACACAAATTGTTATTTTTTAATTGAAAAGAGAAAAATGTTTAGATATCTATGCCATAGATAAATGGCCGTTTAAAAGCTTGCCGTTATTTCAATTGCCCGATCATTATTCCTTATTCCTGTTTTTTTATGTTCCTTATTTAATATGAAAAAATGTTATTTGTTATTTTTTATAAAAACAAATAAAGATATATACTGTTTTATAATGTTACGTCAGCATAAATTTATCAACATAATATGGAGATTTATGGAATGACACTATCAATAGATCAGCAAATAACTCTAACTTCTCAGGAATCCTCTCTGATTCGTTTATCTCTTGAAAATATTAAATATGATCCCTCTGGTTCAGATTCTTATCTCCACGAACTGAGGAAAATTTCTTATTCTGTATTTCCCGATCGTGTTATTTCA
>NZ_JAQRFJ010000124.1:0-2934 GCF_028599065.1 Xenorhabdus sp. PR6a
TTAGTTGCCATCATTGAGCAGCAAGGGCGGCCGTTGTTTAAGCGCGGCAAGGACATGACTGTGCTGTGCCCGTTCCATCAGGAAAATACGCCCTCGATGGTGATCACGCCCGCGAAAAATCTCTACCACTGCTTTGGCTGTGGGGCGGGCGGGTCGGTGCTCGATTGGGTGATGAAAACCGAGAACTTAAGCCTGCGCCATGCCGTGGAGCGGTTACGCGCCCTGTTAGGTAACAAGCCCGTCATTGAACCCCTGGTTGAACCGGCGGAGCTGGCCGGGGAAACCCTCGGGCAACAGGCGCTGTTGTCACGGGTCGTGGAGTTTTATCACCATACCCTGCTCACGGCACCGGAAGCGCAGGCGTATCTGGCCAAACGGCGTCTTAACCATCCTGGGCTGGTCGCACAGTTTAAGCTGGGCTTTGCCAACCGCACGCTGGGCTATCGCCTGCCGGAGAAAAAATACAAGGCCGGGGCAGAAATCCGCCGCCGGCTACAGGTGGCCGGGGTGTTGCGGGAAAACGGGCGTGAACACCTGCGTGGCTCGCTGGTTGTGCCGGTGATCGGCCTGGAAGGGCAAATCCATACGCTGTACGGGCGCAAAGTCGGTGAGCGGTTGCGCGGGAGTACCCCGCACCTCTATTTGCCGGGCGCGCACCGGGGGATCTGGAATGAACAGGCATTGCAGGCGTCAAAATCCCTCATCCTGTGTGAATCGCTCATTGATGCCCTGTCGTTCTGGGTTGCCGGCTATCGCAACGTCACGGCCGCCTATGGGGTGAACGGGGTCACGGCTGACCACTGGCTGGCGTTTGAACAGCACGGGATTAAGCAAATCCTGATTGCGTTTGACAATGACACGGCCGGCAATAATGCGGCGGTGAAACTGGCAGCGGAGTTGCTTGGCAAAGGCATTGTGCCCCTGCGGGTGGTGTTCCCGCCAGAGGGGGATGCGAACGGGTATCTGTGCCAGATGGCGGAGCCGGAAACCGCCTTCCGGCTTCTGGTTGAGAGTGCAGTACCGATGCAGGACGCGGCGGGTATGACAAGCCTCGAACGCCAGGCCGCTGAACCGGACAAGGCACCGGAACCCCCTCCTTCCTTAGCCGCCGACCCCGTGCCCAGCGTGGCACCGGGTGTGGTCTGTGAACCCGGTGCCAACGGTGAATTACAGATATCCATCGGGACATTACGCTGGTGTCTGCGGGGACTGAATGCCATTCCCTCCGGTGCTGTCGTGATGAAATTGAATGCGCAGGTGCTGGATACACAAAGCGGTGTGCTGTTTGCCGACGGCGTTGACCTGATGAGTGCCCGCAGCCGCAACAGCTACGCAAGACTGGCCGCGACCGAAATGGGGTTGGGAGAAGCGGCACTGCGCCGTTCGCTGGGGCAGGTATTACTGGCAGTGGAACAGTGGCAACAGGCCGCCACGGACACCGGGCATAACACGCCGGTGATGGGGATGGCAGAGCAGGGCGCGGCACTGGCCTTGCTGCAAGACCCGAACCTGACCGCGCGTATCACGGCGGATTTAGCCGCCTGTGGTGTGGTCGGTGAATCGACCAATTTATTGGCGGGCTTTTTGGCCGCCGTCAGCCGCAAACTGCCCAAACCGTTAGCCGTCCTGATACAAAGCAGCAGCGCGGCCGGGAAATCCTCCCTGATGGATGCCGTGCTGAACCTGATACCGGAAGAAGAACGCATCCAGTACAGCGCCATGACAGGCCAGAGCCTGTTTTATCTGGGGGAAACCAACCTGCAACACAAGATACTGGCCATTGCCGAAGAAGAAGGGGTGCGGCAGGCGGCTTATGCGCTCAAGCTGTTGCAGAGTGACGGCGAGCTGACGATGGCGAGCACGGGCAAGGACGAAGCAACCGGGAACCTCGTCACTAAAAGCTACACGGTGAAAGGCCCGGTGATGCTGATGCTGACGACCACGGCGATCGATGTCGATGAAGAGTTATTAAATCGCTGTCTGGTGCTGACCATCAATGAAACCCGCGAACAGACCGAAGCCATCCATGCGTTGCAGCGCCATAAGCAAACCCTTGAGGGCTTACTGGCGGAGAACGAGCGGGACTATCTCACCGAACTGCACCAGAACGCCCAGCGGCTGCTTAAGCCCCTGAATGTGGTCAATCCCTATGCCAGCCAGCTGACGTTCCTGTCTGACAAAACCCGCACCCGCCGTGACCATATGAAATACCTGACCTTAATCCAGAGCATCGCGCTGCTGCACCAGTACCAGCGGGAAATCAAGATCGCCGAGCATCGCGGCCGCAAGCTGGAATACATCGAAGTCACGAAAGACGATATCCGGCTGGCGAACCAGCTCGCGCATGACATCCTGGGCCGGACGCTCGACGAGATGCCGCCGCAGACCCGCAAGCTGTTGCTGCTGATACAGCAAATGGCTCATGACATGGCCGGAAACGGGCAGAAGACGTTACGCGACGTTCGCTTTACCCGGCGGGATATCCGCGCTTACACAAACTGGAGCGACAGCCAGCTTAAGCTGCACTGCCAGCGCCTGAGTGAGATGGAATACCTGCTGATCCACGGCGGCAGTCGCGGGCACCTGCTGCAATACGAACTGCTCTGGGATGGTGATGGCGACAGTGCCCACTTAAGCGGTCTGATTGTCCCGGTATGATCCCCACAAGTCTGGGCAAAATGGCGGTAAGTCTATACCAAGTCTGCCCCAGGTCGGGGCTAAGTCTGGGGCGTGAAAACCGCCCCAACACCGCAGCCAGACAGGGTTAAATGCCCGCAAGTCTGACAAAACGAAAAATCATTGTTCCGACAATACAATAAAACCGTCTCCCCGACCGTACTGCCGGATAATGCCCACAACGACAAGGAAAATCCGAATGACAACTTTGCACGACAGCACACTGACCACGCTGCGCCAGCAACTGGCGGCCTATCT
>NZ_JAQRFJ010000125.1:0-2932 GCF_028599065.1 Xenorhabdus sp. PR6a
GGCGATAAGCCCTCGCGTTCACGGGCTTCATTCGGTGACATCACCCCCGACTTAATCGCCGTCTCATAACTCTGGAAGCGTTCCCGTGGGTTAGCGCGCAGTAAGTCGGCTGTATCAAACTCGACTTGGTAACGAATGCCCCGTTTCGGTGAGGCCATCAGCAAGGCCGCTTTGATTTGCTGTTCAAAGTTGGCGAGCCACGGGCGCATAGTGATCGTCAGAAAGGCGCGTGAGGCTTCGCTAAAGTTACTGTAGGTGCTGTTCGAGTACTCTTGCAGAAAGATCGGGCTGACATTGAACATCCGGGCGATATCGTCAATGGTGAAACGGCGGGAAGACAGCCATTCCGCATCTTGGTTACTCATCCCCAATTGTTGGATGAGCACTTTTCGTTTTCGGCTTTGGTAAGCAATGAACGCATTTGTTCAGTGAGGGTTGTCTTTTGCTGGCGTAATTCAAGTAGCTTTTTCATGGTGTTTTGTGGTTGGTTATTCTGCTTAAAACACTATTTAACATCATGAAAAATGATAAAAAAGCCCCTGACATTCAGAGGCTAAACTTGCGAAAACGTGAGGACAGAATATTTACAAAAATTTTCATTCAGTTAATGGAAATATTGCAGTATTTTACTCCACCATTTTTTGTGGTTTATGTCTATATCATAAGCATCATCTTCACCTTCAATAACAATGAAGTAGCTATGATCTAATGGTTTTTTATATTCCTTTTTTGGTAGAAAACTGACCGTATCAATGAATGTATATTTACCTACCATATTAAAAGGAGAGCTTTGCCCTATATAATTGTTATCTTTATTATATAATACAACAAAAACAGGTTGTGACTCTGTCAATGAGATATATAATCCAAATAAATTAGTAGGGTATGGCTCATAATATTTTGCAAAAAAATTATCATTAGAATTAATAGCCTTAACCATGTCGCCTTCCTTTAAGAAGGTGACATGAGATAGAAAAAACCACCATAATAAAAAAAACATTACTAATGTATAAAAAATATATTTTATACTCTTTAGTATTTTCATAGATAAATAATCCGGTGTTCTGGCTGCGGCGGCGTCCATAGGACGTCAGAGAAAACAATAAAATCGCCTCCTTCATTATGCTTATTTTGCCATGCTCTGAAATCATCGTTAGAAACAGATACATATTTTGAATAACCACCTGTAACTAAATCCTTCCACAGATTTTTATCATAAAAGCCATAAAATATCACAGTCTTAACTTTATCAAGAACACCATCTCTACTCCAAACTCCAAGTGGTTCACCGACTGTCATAAAATCATAACTATCTTTTATATAGAATCCGAGCATTTCAGTGATAAACACATCTTTTGAATCTATTTTATCAACATATCCTCTTACTGCTAATTTTAAATTGGCCTTTCCTATTGCTCCGTAATAATCATTAATAGTGTCTGCCATCGAACCTATTGATTTTACGTTAACTTGAGCGTATGTATCTAATTCAATGGCTGAATCAGAATAACCTATTCTTTCGCTATTTTTTAATCTAGATCTTAATAAATCAATTCCTCTTGGAGATGCCCATTTAGACTTTAAAGAATAAAAGCCTCTTCTTACTGGCTGATAATTCATCGCCCATTCCATCTTTACAATTGAATCATTCACTCGTTCTTTAGGAATAAGCGTAGCATCTTCTTTCATAAACTGATTTTTCATTTCATCATTTTTGAAACCAAATGCAGGTTTTGTTCCAAACCAGTGCCTCATTAGCTTTGGAGCAACTTCCCATCCCATTTTATCCATTGCATCAGGAATTTCATTTAACATGAAAATATCCATTTCTATCTCTGTAACCTTACCACCTTTAACGGTTTTAGTTGATAAAATTCCCATAATTAAATTCCCATCTTTGTTTGATATAAATACTCTACGTTTATATTTTCTTCTTGTTTTGTATCAAATTGCTTTGTTAAACCCAATGATTGACTCTTACCTTCTACCAGTCCCTTATTTGTTTTCACTCCATATGCAATATGTTGGCAGTTATCACCGTTATGCTGATTTTTTAGCTTGAACTGATGGCTAAACAAAGCTGCAATCGTTTCGGTTAAAGGCAGAATAGACGAAAACCCCGAAAGCAACGGCCTTTCCTCTTCACGTCCCTGCAATTGAGATATCGCATAGCCTGTTGTCCCTGCTGCGCGGTGCGTGAATGATATCGACTTATAATCAAGCTGCACTGTTTCATACGGGATCTGGTCATTGTCATCTATCGAATGCGGATAGTGGCAGGAAAAATCAACAATGGTGGCACCTGTCAGTTTGATCTCATAGAAAAATTCCAATTGTCCGGCAAGGTTTACGCGGTAACACTTAAAAAGGGCATCCAGCAACTCGTTCTTGTCTATCGCCAACCCCAGCAACGGGGAAGATTTATCAATGGGTTTGGTAAAGCTGACCGGAAGGTGATTGACGTTCTGATCGCGTGTCATTCCATGTCTGATATGTAATACCTGTATTTCATCTTCCCGCCCGGCCTGATAGCGGTTACCGATAGATTCGGGGGTTGAACAGCCCGCCGAGATTAAGCCTTGTTTCTTGCCCTTTAATGACAAGTAAATGAGATATGACATTCCTGTCTCCTGTAATCTGGTTTTCAATGGATGCTCATTACAGCATCAATTAAACAGGATATAACAGTAATGCTTATCTATTCCAGCATGAATAAAAGATCGCCAGAAAAATTGTGATTAACCTCTCTTCTTAAATAAAATCAGATAATTACCTAATTTAAATTTCAGATAGTAGCCTAATAAAAAAACAAATTGATGCACTAGATTTATCTTCTTAGATTCCTCCGGCTTTTATTTGCCTGCCAGAAGATACCCCCTAAAAATCTTTTTCACCCTCTCAGTTATGCACCCTCTGCATAATACCCTGAAAG
>NZ_JAQRFJ010000126.1:0-2784 GCF_028599065.1 Xenorhabdus sp. PR6a
CTGGAAAAGAAACTTGATAAAAAGTCAGTGTTTCAGACAACCGGGACATCGACAACAGGTACTATAAGTCAGAAAGGGATCACCGAGGCATTACAGAATGCTGTCAATATCGACACTATTTACCCGGTAGGCGTGGTGATCTGGTTTGCGCAGAACAGGAACCCGAACAGCCTGTTTCCGGGCACAAAGTGGTCGTATATCGGTGAAAATAAAACTATCCGGCTGGCAAACAGCAGCGGCAATAATGTTCTGAGCAGCGGTGGCAGTGACAGCGTGACGCTGACAACCGCACATTTACCAGTTCACAGCCATAGTTTTTCCGGAACTACGTCTGCGTTTGATTACGGGACGAAAACGACCAATACAACTGGTAATCACTCACACGGAATTCCGACCGGTCGTGAATTTGGCGCGAACAATATGCCTGTTGGTGATGGTAAAAACGCGTACACAACGAATACTGCATCAGCCGGTAACCATAGTCACACTGTTGCAATTGGGGCGCATACACACACGCTTTCCGGCACTACAGGAAATGCTGGTAGCGGCTCATCTGTATCAGTAGTTAATGCTTATATTATGCTGATGGGGTGGTACAGAATTTCTTAAAAATAGAACAAAGCCATGCCAATTTTAGGTAATGGTATGGCTTGATTATTTATTAAATTTTATTTTTCGCTCAATTGCTTTTTTAAAAATAAAATCTTTAAACTGATCACGTATACGATTTAATTCACGGAATAATTTATTTTTACCGACATTTTTTGACTCTATTTCACGATGGATTCTATCGTTTTCGAGCAAGCTTGGAAAGTTCATGTCCGTATTGTTAAATACAAAATCCTGAATGCATAGAGCAGGCAAGGACTGGCAGACAACATACTTATCATCACGCAAAAAATCATTAAACATATCATGGTCAATGGGGTTTTTTAGTGACTCTGTGGTTATTTTATTTAACAAATAACGAGCACCTTTATTTGTGATAATATAACCAGCAGTGCCGAGGTTCTTGCTATTCAGTCGAAATATATCAATTTTATTGTGAATTCTAATGACGGGTTTAACAGATGTCTTTACTTTTTCACTTGATTTTTCTATTTTGATAACATCAATTGCATTTGAAACCCAATCGTATGAAGATAAAGCATGTCCTGATTCCTTTGACAGATAGATATCATCTTCAAAAATACCAGCAACGGAAATATTTTCGTCAATTATTTTTTTCCATAGAGTGATATGACTTAAAAAACAGCCCTTTTCACCTAAAGATAAATTAGGATTGTTAAATGTTACTCCTAAATCATCAGCAATATGTAATTGTGTTTTATTTATAGCATCGAAAAACTCAAATGGTACATTTTTGGACGAAAATTGCTCAGTAATATGTGCTCTTCGTTTTTCATTATTATCACGTAAACTGATTACAAAATTGTTCATTTTAGTGTTCTCAACATGGGGTAATTGCTTCACAATATCATATCACATGTTCACGCAGGCTATTGACATTCAGGTAAGCTATAACGCAGTCTCATTGTGAAGATAAGATGTAATCGATTGAAATAGATAACATAAGTAACGAAATTCCAACCCCTCGGCCTTATATCACACCGAGGGCGTATAACGGAATTTATCTTTTTTCTCGGGCGATCACTTTATCAGCGGCTGCCCGGGCAAGAAAACCAGAACGGCTACCATATTCGGGGTGATTAGCAACAAACTGATCAATCCTGCGGATAAGTAATGAAGGCAGCGTTACATTGATTTTTTCTGCTTTCCCCATCAACCGGGTAATATCGATATCAACCAACGCCCAAACTGCACCCGCATATTCGGTATCATTAATCCAGTTTTCAACCGTTGTTGCTTCCGGCAAGGTCTCGCCATCTTCAACCAATAGTTCTATATGCGCTTCAATTGCTTCGCGCACGCTCTCAATTGCGTCCTGATAGTCATCCCCGCCGGAAAAACAACCGGGAATATCAGGGACGCGCACACCGAAGGATGAATCGCTTTTATCAATAGCAACAGGGTATAACATTTAGACCTCCAGTAGGTGGGGCTTAAAGCCCCGCCTGTTTTTTAATGCTTTTTAGTGTTGGTAACGGTATATCTTTGTGCGGATGTTTTACTGTTACCAACCCCTTTTTTGTCGGGTGTTTAAACTGGTGGTGACTGCCTTTTACTCTTACCAGATACCACCCGTCAGCTTCGATCATTGCTATTGCATTTCTGCTATCCATCCTCCGGCTCTCTGTGTTGTTTTGATGGGGTTATAATAACCCCGAAGTGATGTGGCGTCAAGAGATTTGGGGGTTATTGGGGTTATTTTTTTGTTTGCTAACAAATTAATTATGGCGTGGGGGGGTATCGACGATTTACCGGTATTTTTCGGTCTCAAAAAAAATCATGATGGTGGCTTAAAATCTTCACAATATCATTATGGTATCGTTTATATCTATTTGATTTGCATGTGGCGGGTGTATTTATCTTATTGTGAATATTGATACCACCTTCATGATATAGTGCATAAAGCCTAATATAGTCAGAAACGAAAGCCCATTTTCTGTTTTGGAACGCTTGTTCTGAATATGTATTTTTGATTTTTTCGAATTTTTCGTTATTCCACTCTATGATCTCGTAATCTGGGAGATGTTTTTTCCAGCTATCAATACATTTAAGTATCAATTCAGATTTTGGTTGATTACCTACCCATACATAGTGAATCTTTTTGGGGATCATTTGTAGCCTCAATACGTTGAATATGCCCACTATACCAATCGC
>NZ_JAQRFJ010000127.1:0-2733 GCF_028599065.1 Xenorhabdus sp. PR6a
GCGGTGAAAGCATAGTCCCCTGCCGGTGCATAGTTACCTTTCGCCTGATACCGCTGATCCCCCTCTGCTTTGGTGTAACTCTCACCTTTCATGGCGTAATTACCCGCCGGGGCGTAGTTGCCTTTCGGCTGGAAATTAGTGTCAGACTCCGCTTTTGAATAGCTGTAACCCGCTGCCTGATAATTACCCAGCGGCTGGAATTTTTTATCTGCCTCACCTTTGGTGTATACGTCAATATCACCGGCGGTCAGGTCAGCTTTCAGTTCCGTCCATGCGGTACCGGCAGCCGGTTCGGTATTGTTATTTTCAATCTTTGACTGCCAGGCTTTTTTATTGTGATACACGATACTGCGTATCGGGTAAGGAGCACCTGCTTCCGACCATTTAGCGTAACCAAAGATCTGAACTTCCCCGACCGCACCGGTAATATCATGGAAGATACTGTTCATCTTCTCGCGTTCGATATCTTTGGCGGCCGGATCCGTCGCCTGGTCACGTTCATAGTCGTAGCCATAGCCTTGCGTGTAGGAAACGGAACCATCGGGTTGCACTTCATTAGGAATAGAAACCCGGTCCCCTTGCGCCGCGAAGGGGGTTTTAAATGTTTTTGTCATGGTATTATGCTCCGAAGTTACTGCTTAAGAAATTGGTGTGTTTGTGGCCAAAGCCAAAGGCTTTTTTGGTGACAACGCGGTATTTCACGCCGACGCCAGAAGGACGCGGCATCAGGTCGAAGTTCTCCAACAGCACCCGTAAGTTTTCATCCGGATTGAAGTTGAAGACGTAATACATGTAGGTCATGTCGAGCGGATCAAGCACAAAGACTTTGCTGTCATTGCGCCAGAAAAAGCGCTCCAGAAAGGTATTGATATTGCTCACCGTCGGGCTTTGTGTCAGGTTAAAGTAGCGCATCCGGATAATGAGTCGTTTTTGTTCCGCTGTGAGCATCAGGGTGTAATCGGCGTTGCGCCGAAAATTGCCCTTAAAATTGCGTTTCTTACCGAAGCCAAAGCCGATTTTGGTTTTGTCACTGGGTGAAACATCAATCCCCAACGAGACATCCAGAATACGCGCCCAGACCGCCAGTCCGAAGTCATTGGCCGTATCAATATTGAAGACATCCCGAGTCCAGTGATGCCAGAAAGCCACATTAGCGCGGTGAAAATAATCTGCCTTGCGCCGGGCCAGTGTTTTCAGTTTTTCGGCGTTCTCGTACTGCCACAATATCGCCCGCAGCAGATCGGAGTGAAAATCAAGCCGTTGTATCTTCATACGATCACCACCTGTACCGAACCGCGGTGCAGCCGCGCCACTTCATTGAGTTTGATGGGAATAACGCCCACCGCCCACGCTTTGCCGTCCCGTGACAATTCGACTTTAGTAATAAAGAGACGCGGCTCAATGGCATTGATAGCGGCGGCGATTTCAAAAGGGGAAACTTCATGCCCTACCACCAGCCCGTTTACAACTCAAAAAAACAATCAATGTCTTTCAAATTATATAACTCTCAATGGGTAAGATCTCATTGAGATAAAAATCCGGCTTAAATAAAATTTATGGTTATTTAGCAGCGGAATGAGATTACCTTTATTAATTCATCATTAAATGAGGTGTTTATGTCTGAAGTTAATAATCCAGAAAAACAATGCCAAATTATTCCCTCACAATACAAGATTGATGCGATAACTGCGCCTGTCGGCACTTGTCCGTGGGCAATCGTTCAGGTATATCTGGGAAATAAATTGCACCGCAGTGATTGGGATGCACCGGGTGAGCATATGCGCCTGACATCTCATGATCCAGTTTATATCGAAAAGAGCAATAAGCATGGTGAATGGTTTCCGTGGCAGCCAACACCCGATGACCTGATGGCATGTGACTGGCATTTGCTGAAATCTGGTTCAAAGCCACAGCCCACAGATTGTATGGTGAACTTTAATCTTGTAGTCGGTACGGGATCTTTTTCTAACCAAGATCAGATGTGGGGATATCTTGCTGATGCGGAATTTGAACCTGCCGGTGAGCATCTTGGCCCATTCGGTACGTTGACTGGCTTCCAGAATAAAACCGCTATCACAAAATTTGCATTGCTCGTCTGGGATGGGTTAAACCAGAAAATCTTTATCCGGGTCTTTTCGGATAACAATCAAGCTGGTTATCAGAAGCTGGTGGATTTATTTAAGCAGAATCTCACGCTAACGGTGGATGGTACTCCTTATCAATTGGGTAGCAGTATTGACAGCCATTTATTTGGCAAACACGAATACGAATTTATTGGCGAGTACGGTAACAACGATGCCAAAAACTTGGGTAGTCTGTTGCAACAACAAAATGCAGGAGATTCACTACCTTATTGTTTCAACTGGAAATAGCTCTCCCAGATCTACTTTAGGCTGCTCTTCATTCGGTGTGGCCTTTTTTATCACCGCTTTCCGTTTTTCCTCCCTCATTTGAGGGGTGAAAATAATAAGTGGCCATCAATTTACTCACTGAATTTGCCACCGCAATCACTTTAATCACATCCGCATACACGCATTGCGGCTGGCATCCTATTAACTCAATTCACAGGGGCGAACTTATTTCACCCCACGGACGCCCATTATTCTGATGGGGTGGAATATGCGTATGGACAAATACACCAGCCCCACTGCCTACGGATCAGGGCGCGAGCATACTTTTGGGTTCATCTATTGAATGAAACCTAATGACATGATCTAATAACGATTATTTCTT
>NZ_JAQRFJ010000128.1:0-2689 GCF_028599065.1 Xenorhabdus sp. PR6a
GCCACCCAGTACCCCTCGCAACCGCTCCACGGCATGGCGCAGGCTCAACCCCTCGGTTTTCATCACCCAGTCGAGCACCGAGCCGCCCGCATCGCAGCCAAAGCAGTGATAGAGGTTCTTCGCCGGGGTGATCACCATCGAGGGCGTTTTCTCCTGATGGAACGGGCACAGCACGGTCATGTCCTTGCCGCGCGGGGTTAACTTCCGCCCCTGCTGCTCGATAACGGCAACTAAGGAGACGGCGGCTTTCAGGTGCTGTAATTCTGCGTCGGGAATGCGAGCCATTGCAAAGTTCCTTCTTCAAAGCCTTGTCAATAGACATTAATGTAGAGTATATTATCTATATATTATGAGATTTGCAACAGGCAACTAAAAAGGAGGCCGTACAATGAGCGCCATTGATTCATTGTGTGCAGGGTTGGATATGACAGCATTTGCAGAACGTCTTCGCTTGTTGCGTGAAGCCCGTAATTTAAATCAGGTTCGTTTAGCTGAACTGCTTGGCGTTGATCCGCGGGCGTATAACCGCTGGGAAAAAGGCGCGAGTGCGCCCCATCTGGAGACGGTGATTAAGATCGCCGATGTCCTTCAGGTCACGATAGATGAGTTGGTTGGCCGCAAAGCGGTCTCGGATGAAGTGAAGATCCGTAACCATACCTTACATACGTTATGGCAAAAAGCAGATTCGTTACCCGATACCGATCAACAAGCCTTGATCGTGATACTTGACAGTTTTGTTAAGAAGGCGATGGTTGAACAGGTGATGGGATTAAACAACATTAAGCGTTGAAATTGAAAGGACGCGGCAGAACATGAGTTCGCACCTCATTTCCGCCGCTAACCATAAGCAACTAACGAGGAGTTGAATGATGGCTAAGGCGCATTCTAAGCAAAACGCGGCTCAAAATAAAGCCGCGAAAACAGAACGTTATTACACCGTGGGATACGTCCCGCAAAATAATAAGGATAAAGCTCCGCCCGCGATCCATCTTAAAGGGCAGTGGCTTAAACAAGCTGGCTTTGAGATTGGCGGCTCGGTCACGGTGAAGATCATGGACGGCTGTCTGGTGCTGATCCCCGACAGTGACGAGACGAACAGCCTCAAACAGCAATACCAGCGCCAGCGCGAGCAAATCAGTGAGATTAAGCTGCGGATGCGCGAGCTGATTGGGGACTACAAAACCGTTTAAGGGAAGGTGGCTAACATGAGAACTGGGATTGAGCAGCTAGAGGAAGTGCACCTGAGCCACGAGGAAGCGATGGCATTGGCGCAACTGGTCAAGCGGCTGAGCTGGTCGGAGATACGCGCCTGTGCGGTAAATGACAATGAAGCCTGGCTGATTAAGGACGCGATAGGGCGGTTACAGTCAGCGCTGGCCTGGCACGGGTATTCGCCACGGTAAAAAAACAAAGCCGGAAGATCACGGGGATCTTTCCGGCATTTCACAACAACAATAAGAAATATTAGTCAATTGTTAATGGTGCTGAATAATTATCCATAATATATACATCATTTACATCACATTCTGGATAAATCCACTTATTCCAATTTGATATAATCCAATCTTTTCTTAAAGCTACTTTATCCGTGTATTCACTTTCACTAGGCAATTGAATTAATAATAATCCCGCTTTGTGCCCCGTGGTCACAACAAGACCATGTCTAGAATAATCATCTGGAATATTTACCACTAATAGATCTACAAATTTTTCATACGGCCAAATTGCGGGGAATCTGAATACACAGCCCCTAGATATGCTATCAGATGTATAATCAATAAGTTTTATCATTATTTTATCCTTAAATCATGGCCGCCACTTTTATCGATACTATTCGGAACATCATTTAACTTCATATCTACTTCGCCTACGTGATTACCTCGTTTTTGAGCAATTTTCTCAAAACGCCCATGCTGAGTATCGACAGAATAATAAAATTTATTATCCTGATAAACTATCCTTCCTTTATTCAATTTTTCTACATTCTTAGCTCTTTTCCAGTCATTTTCTTTGGCTACACTCTCTGCCATTTCCCTGATTACGGGCACTCGCTCTTGTGGAGGTAAGCGGACTAAACTTTTTTCAAATTCAGCAACAGTTTGGCCATTTGGTAAAGAACAATCTTTACCCGCCAATCCCCAAGGATCAACCCAAGACAGCGGATTATGCACATACGAATACGGGTTAAATCCCCCCGCCAGCCCTATCGGGTCTTAGGGATTACCCCGACACGACCATACTTTTTAGGCGGGATTTTTTCTTTAATAACAGCTTGTTAAAGAGCCGGTTTTACCCGCTGGGGTAAAGATTTTTTTGCCCGATCCCCGATGTGCGCTTTCAGGCTATTTTGTTTGTTTACCGGGGTGCAGTATAGCGCCTGTGCTCGCGCGCGTTGACTCAACAGCCTGATTTTGTGATGCGTTTCCCTTTCGGCAACGGGCGAACGTCGCCCAGCTTGTCTGGGCGGCGGGCGGCCGTTCTGCGGGTGCGGGCGGCACAGAGCCTGCAAGCGGCGCCCCTGCGACGCTCTCAGGCAGCGGGGCTTCGGTTTTGCACGGTTCGGTGGTTTCACTGCCCCCAACAGGGAAGCCCCCTGCGGGGGCTGCACGGGGCGGAGAGGGCGAGCACGGCAACGAGCAACGCAGCGCAGCGCAGTGCGAGCCGCGCGCAGCAAGTCGCAGCGGGGTCG
>NZ_JAQRFJ010000129.1:0-2544 GCF_028599065.1 Xenorhabdus sp. PR6a
AAGCCGGGGAGCGATAGGTAGCCGCACATTGAGCCAGTTGCTCACGAATGAAGGCCAACCGGTTGGGCGCTGGAAGGCCAGACGGTTAATGCAGGAATGCGGTCTGCAAAGCCATCAGCCGGGGGCTTACAGTTATCATCCGGCGGGAAAAGAGCATGTTGCCTCCCCGAACCTTTTGCAACAGAATTTTGCCCCGGCATGTCCGAATACCCGGTGGTGCGGAGATATCACCTACATCCGAACAAAAGCGGGCTGGCGCTATCTCGCCGTGGTGATGGATTTGTTCTCCCGCCGAGTGGTTGGAATGGCCATATCGGCTTCACCGGATGCTGAATGGGTCTGCCGGGCGCTGAGTAATGCACTGGAAACGCGCCATAGAGAAGGGCGGCTGATTTTTCACTCAGATCAGGGAAGTCAATACAGTCGCAAAAAGTTCCGCCGCTTACTTTGGCGAAATAAGCTTATCCAGAGCATGAGTCGAAGGGGCTGCTGCTATGATAATTCGCCGATGGAACGGGTATTCCGGAGTCTGAAAAGCGAATCGCAAAACTCACTCAGCCGTTTGGCAAACGCCCTAATAGTATTCTTCATTAAATTAGTATTTTTACTAGATAACTCATGGGTTTAACATAATGGGTCTTTGGCGCACCGAATTTTGGGGAGGGCAGAAACAAAAAAGGAGGCCAGCCGCGAAAGGCTGGCGATCAGGCTTGCTGTTCACTACTGGCGGGAATGTTTACTGATTTCATTCTCAAGCGCTTTATTCACAACGGCATTGATTGTGATCCCTCGTTCATCCGCTATCTCTGCCAGATGGCGATGCATATCAGGATTAACCCGAACATTAAACACCCCTTTAAACGGGATATCCGGCTTTTTATTCAACTCCTGACAGTCTTCAAGATATAACTCAACGGATTTTTTAAATTCTTCTTCCAGTTCTTTGACGGTCGTTGCCTGATAGGTGACCAGATCCCGGATATATGCCAGTTTACCGAAAAGATAATTATCCTCGACATCAAATTCAATCGTGCCTATATAGCCTTTATAAGTCAGATGTTTCATAGTAAACCTACCTCTTTTAATGTTTCTTTAACCGCCTTAATTGTTCCGCCCTTGATATAGTTCTCAGGGTGAGGACGGTGCATCAAAATGGTGTGATCTATTTTCTGGTTGTAGAAGCGTACACGGGAACCCTGCATTTCTTTTTTTTCATAGCCCAACAGGTTAAGTAATGAAACCAGTTCAGACCACGCAAATGTTTTCCGGCTCTGTAAAAAAGCATCTCTCAGTTTGTCCAGCTTACCCATCAGCACGCCCTCCTTTTGTAACTAATTATAGTCACAAAACACTGCAAGGTCAAGGTCAATGAAATGGCGCTGGGAATCTGTAACCCGCTGGTATGAGGCCGAGCTGATGTGTGACCTGTTCGGTGACTGGCTGGTTGTTCGTCGCTGGGGCGGGCTTTACAACGAGCGTTACGGCACAAAAACGGACGTTGTGGCCGATTTACTTTCTGGTGTCGCGCTGCTGTTTGAAATTGACCAGGAACGGCAGCGCCGTAATCCGCCTTACACCCTGCGCAATAAATCGCTGTGAGCTTCTTTCGTCTTCGACCATCTGGCTTCTTTATTGCGGATAGGCCGGAATGCAGGGCTGCGCACGGCTTGCCCTGCCTGAAAACCCGCTTTGCAGTGGCGGGGAATTGTTACGGCTAAGCCGTAACGCTTTTTCGTCCTCACTTCGCTGCGGGGCTTCCGGCGCGAAAAAAAAACGCCTGAGCGCGTCTGTAAGCGATTTTCGCGCCTACCATGCCCTTGACGGGCATTTAAAACCAGAAAACAGCGAGACGGGCTTCTCATGCACGCAGAATCAGCCAGAGAACATCAGTGAAAGAGTCCCCACCGCTCGCCGCAAGGCAAGATTAGGGAGCCGCAAAGCTCAACGAAAATCTGATCGGGAACGCTATCGACTCAGACATTGGGTTGAAAACGCGTTTCTCCATTTGAAGCGCTGGCGTGGTATAGCGACTCGTTATGCCAAAAAGAGTGCATCGTTTCTTGCCGCAGTCCAAATCCGCTGCATCGCTCTTTGGCTGAATATTTCATGACGACACTATCTAAGATTTTTCCTAAATGTCGATAAAACGGGCATCACATTCATAAAATTCATCGTTGTATCGGTAAAATCACAGTCCGGATTTATCCCCTGACATAATTTGTCATGAATGAAATGAAAAACAGGCCGATAAAACAGTCGCCACCTCATCATCATAAGAAAAAAATGGGCATGAATAACAGGCTTTTTCTGCCTGAACGCAGTGCATGCTGGCCCGGACGTCCGATTGCCTAAGTAAAAGGAACACAGCGGAAAACAGCAGTGAAGACAACAAGAAAAAATAAGGAAAACGAAACAATGTCAATGAAGAAACGCCTGACGAAGTTGCAGCAGGGGCAATCCCTGCTGGAAAAAGGAAAGCAGGCGGCTGGCCTGCTGGGTGGAGCCGATACCACGGGTCTGACGGATAAAGGTGGCCTGATGAAA
>NZ_JAQRFJ010000013.1:0-75343 GCF_028599065.1 Xenorhabdus sp. PR6a
GGTTTCGGTGGTAGACAGTACATCGGCCAACTGTAATCTGCCCTGCAAGTAGAGTGAATGGCAGAGTTTTCGTTGTACTTTTCCGCTGCTGGTAGTAGGCAATTTATTGGTTTGGATAAAGACTACATCAGCGACATCAATATCGAATGCTGAATTAAGAGCTTGGATGACATTACGCCTTAATTCTCTGAAATCATGTTGCTGCTCTGCATGCTTTTGCAGTTCTATGGCGACGACAATCCGTTGCTCCAACTCAAAAGCGATTGCTTTTCCTGAACGGAAGGCGGTGGACTGCATCGTTGCTGTGTATTCAATGTCTTGCGGGTAGATATTCCGCCCACGGATAATAATCAGATCTTTCAGACGCCCCGTAATCAATAAATGACGTTCATATAGACAACCGAGATCACCCGTACGGAGGAAAGGTCCTTCACCCGTGGTGGTATAGGCCATGAAGTTTTGCTGGGTTTTTTCCGGGTTATTCCAATACCCTATGGCAATACTTGGACCTCGAACCCAAATCTCACCGACTTTATCGGAGTCACACAATTCTTTTGTGTCTGGGTTAACAATCACAACTTGGTGGCCTGGTGCAACTTCACCGCAGGCTTGCATGACAACCCCATCGGGTTTTAAGACAATGTTTCCTTCCTCCAGGCTGCTGCTGCAAAGTGTTAAACTAAATGGCGTATCTTCACTGGTGGATGAACTGATGACTAATGTTGCTTCAGCCATGCCGTAGCAGGGTATTTGGCTTTGATAAATAAACCCGTATTCTTTAACTACTTGATAAAAACGCATCAGCGTTTCATTTCTAACGGGTTCAGCACCATTACCGGCCCAACGCCAGCGAGACAGATCCAAATTAAGCCCAGAGCAATCTTGGTCAGCACAGAGGTCATACGCAAAATTAGGGGCACAGCAGAATTCTGCACCATAATCATGCATTAGTTGTAACCAGCGTAGTGGTTGCTGGATAAATGACAATGGCGACATGAAGTTATATTGTCCTCCTAACGCCATGGTCATTAAGATATGACCTACCAGTCCCATATCATGGAACTGAGGTATCCAGCCCCCGATAATTAATCCTTCATGCAAGCCAAAAGTATCATTCATCGCCCGTAAGCTATGGATTAAGTTATTGTGAGTGACCATCACGCCTTTGGGGATATCCGTAGAACCGGAAGTATATTGCAGGAAGGCCAATTGCTCTGGAGAGATTAAAGGAAGTTCGATATTCTCATCTACTGGCCGATTTTCCACATAGTGCATAATCTCTAGATTGGAGAATTCATGCGATAAAACGCTACTTAATCCCGCTGTCGTCAGTATCACACTGGCTTTTGAGTCATCCAAAATCTGATTTAATCTTTGCAGATGACGACTTCCCCGAACCACATTAGACGGAACAGCAATTGCCCCTGCTTTAAAACAGGCGATTAAACCAACAATAAACTCCAGACCAGCGGGATACATTAAAATAACTGCTTTCTCTTGTTGCCCAGCAGCAACAAGTGCGCAGGCAAGTTGGTGAGAGCGTTGATCCAGTTCCTGCCAAGTCAAAGTGGTAACCGTATCTGAATCTCCCGAAGGTAAAAAACGGTACACAATTTGATTTGGCTGCTGTGAAACATAATGTTTAAAACAACATAATAGTGTTTGTGCATGCTCTAACATCATACTTTTCGTTCTCCCGCAATAGACAACAAATACTGTGTTTCCTGCTGTAAAGCATTAGCCAGAGCGTTGATTGCTTGCCGCTCAGTAACGTGACCAAAACTGATTCGCAGTGTGCTGTCGATATAATCATGAGGAACTTGCATCGCAAGCAAGACATGTGAACGTTTGGGTGCCTGTGAGTTATTGCTGCAAGCAGAACCCAGCGAAACAGAAATACCGTGACACAAGTCCAATCGGCTTGCTAACGCCTCTGCCCTGATACCAGGGAAAGTGATACTTAATGTCCATGGTGCCTGATATTCAGGCGTTTTCTCACCGTTTACATGATAATTCACCCTCAACTTATCCAGTTGAGCAAACAGGTAAGCCCTCATTTCCTGACAGTAGTCAAAGCGTCGTGCCAGTGCTTCATGAGCTTCTGTTGCAGCGGCAGCTAATCCCGCAATTCCTAATGTGTTTTCTGTACCACTGCGTAATCCCTGCTCTTGTCCTCCGCCATGCAACAAAGGGCAAATTTTCACTTGCGGGCTGTAATACAAGCCACCTATCCCTTTAGGAGCATAAAATTTGTGCCCGGAAAAAGAGAGGGTTAACGGGATATCATCAAAGCTGTGTATGGGCCATTTTCCTACTGCTTGTATGGCATCGAAATGAAGATGGATACCTTTCCCTTTCAGCCTAGAAGCCAGTGCATCAAAAGGTTGGACAACACCCGTTTCATTGTTAATCGCCATCAGTGCAATAAAACAAGTTTGGGGTGTAATAGCATTACACAATGTATCCAGATCAATTCTGCCTGTTTTATTAGGTTCAATAATCGTGAGTTGCAAGCCCTTTTCCTGATACCAGCGCAGGGGTTCTAGAATTGAAGAGTGTTCAATTGCAGAACTGATGGCATGGTAACGAGATAACTGGCCAGCTGGGAGCTGGCCGAATACACTGTGCAAGGCGAGGTTGTTACTCTCTGTGCCGCCAGAAGTAAAAATGATCCTTTCTGGTGAACCTCCCACTAACTGAGCCACGGACTCTTTAGCCTGATGAATTAACGTAATTAAGTTATTACTCAAGCGATATCTGCTGGAAGGATTGGCAAATTGATCCAACCCCCCTTGAATTGCCATCTTTGATTTATGACTCAGTGGTGTTGTCGCATTGAAATCAAAGTACAACATCGTCATATGTGCATCCTTACTTGCTGAAAGAGAGCATGCAGCATCTCTAGGCAATGCTTTTGCGAAGGTTGTAGTCTGCCTAACATCGCGTCGATCTCTTGAGTGTCTAATTTACTAAGCTCCGTCAGTGTTCTTCCTTGAATCTGGCGGCAAAACTGATTGGCCATGGCTAAAGAAGTTGTACATCCCCAAGCCTGAAACCGGGCTTTACTGATGCGTCTTTCTTCGTCCAATGACAAATCAATATCCACTTTGTCTCCACATACAGGATTACCCAACTTAAGCTGAATATCTGGATTCGTTAGACTTCCCTGTAAATCAGGATTGCAAAAGTTATCAGTGATAATTTCATTAAACATGATTAAACCTCACTGAGTAACGGGACACGCATCCCTTTGTTCACCAACAGACATCTTACTTTCCAGATTAACGGCACAGCAGCCGAATTCTGTTGCTGAAGGTGCCCGCATAACATATTGCATACGTTGGGAGTTACGGCCTGAAGGATCATTGTCGGTACGCAGATAAATCATATCCTCAGTCAGCAACATGCCTGGTGTTGAACGTGCTATCGGATCAAAAATAACAAGCTGTCCGGTCTCACCGTCCGCAACTTCTTGGGATAAGTTTTCCGGATCGCGCACAGAGAAGTGAATATAAGGAGGGATATGTTTCTGGTTGAATTCATCCTCTATCGCCAAAAAATTCGCTTCAACAAGCCCATACATGTCACGACTCCGACTGGCAGGAATACCTAACCAAGTTTCCAGTTCCTGATTAAACTCAGTACGGGAAATCATGGCACCCGTGAAACGTTTCCACCCACCGAGTGTAATGACCATACTTCCTCTATCCAGCTCTAACTTGGTATTAGTGGCTTTCAAGAAACTGATAAAGCGATGAATAAGGAATGGGGGGCCTATCAAATGACGAGTAAATTTTCCTTCCCATTCTTTTAATTGACTGACGGCGTCTTCTGGAACAAAACGTTCCTCCTTAACCATAAAACGATTCGTATCCAGCAATCCAGACAGCCAATTAAATGCTTTTATCATTCCCATTTCAGGGATTTCCTCCGTTGAAGGACATAAACAGAGTCCTGCACCGCTGGAAAGTTTTAACATGTCGCGAAATGAGTTATAGAGACCGATGGTGGTATAGTTCATTGTTTCATCACATCGACGGGCAACACTCGGGATACCACTCGTACCTGTCGAACGCATCTCATGCTCTATGCTGGAAAGGGGTTTACTTAAAAGGCGATGGCTATTTGCAGATTTAAACGTAGAGACAGGAATAACAGGTATCTTTATCAAATCAGCATAATTTTTAATATCTCTGGGGTTTATCCCTTTGCTTTCACATTGTTCGCGGTAGTAAGCATTATTTTCAAAATGATATTTAAAGGCATCTCGAATAATATGAGTTTTGAGTTCTTGCTGTTCTTCAGTTGAAAGGCTATAGATCAAGTTACTATTTGTAATTAACCATTTTATAGCGTCACCATTTACTTCCTTTATTTTTTCATACAACTCTGTTGATTTGAACATGTAATCCATCCTAATAGTTATTATATATTTTGAAATCACTTTTCTTTCAGGCCATATGTATAAGCAATTCGTGTAAGCACTTTTTGCAAAAACAAATGTAACTTATGGGGTTTTTATTTTGCTTGAATAAACTAGCTATTTTTATTTACTCCATAAATTACTTGTATATATTCTCTGTCCAATCAATGATGACACGTAAATTTTACTTAACATTACATTCCATCTAATCCCCAACCTTAGCCAGATTATTCAATCCAATCACGTCATTAAGTTATACAGTAAAATACTGAACATCTGCGGGGATTAGCAAGCAGACTCCCTGAATATGAAACGCACTTCATATAAGGATAACTTCATGTAAATCATGTAGAAACTATGAAGTTGGAAGATGACAAGCATTGATTTCTCATTAGAGAAACGGGGTAAACCTGAATATTGGAGTCGAACATGGGAAATAATCAAGTTGAAGTAATGCCAGAGAAACCACAAGGAGGAAAAAATAATAAAAAACGGAAGATAATACTTTCTGTCATTGTATTACTTTTTTTGTTTGCTGGTGTAGCTTATTTAACTTACTGGTACATGGTATTGCGCTTCTATCAATCAACAGATAATGCTTATGTTGCAGGTAATCAAGTTCAAGTTATGTCACAAACCCACGGTAGTGTAAAAAATATTTATGTTGATAATACTGATTTTGTTCAACAAGGGGATCTTTTATTAACGTTGGACAGCACTGACGCTGAAAATGCCTTTGAGAAGAGCAAGCATGCGTTAGCTCAAGCCGTGCGTGAAACACAAGAAACCATCCTCAGTAACCCCAAACTTCTAGCCAATGTGGAACTAAAACAACTTACCTTGGACAAGTTAAAAAACGATCTGGCACGACGGGAAAGGCTAAGTAAGGTCAATGTCATTGCTGTTGAAGAGTTAGAACATGCCCGTAAGGCAGTTGATATTGCTAAAGCAGATCTCAAGGTCGCTATACAACAACATAAAATTAATCAGGCTTTGGTTATGGAAACACCTCTGGAGAAGCTGCCTAACATAGAAAAAGCTGCATCCAATTTACGCGAAGCTTGGCTGTCTCTGCAACGTACCAAGATTTACGCTCCGGTAAGTGGGTATATCTCACGTCGCAGTGTTCAAGTCGGAGCCAGAATCAGCCAAACTACACCATTAATGATAATCGTCCCTTCTGATCAGTTATGGGTCGAGGCGAATTTTAAAGAAGTACAGTTCGCTGATATGCGTCTGGGTCAATCCGTCGAATTAGTCAGTGACTTTTATGGTGATAGTATTATTTATCAAGGCCGTATTATTGGCATGGATATGGGAACTGGCAGCGCTTTTTCTATCCTTCCCGCTCAGAATGCGACCGGTAACTGGATTAAAGTGGTGCAGCGCCTCCCTGTACGCATTGAATTAAAACCGGAACAAGTTGCCCTCAATCCGTTACGAATTGGTTTATCTATGCATGCAACAGTTGATACCAGAGATACAGAAGGTACAACTCTGGCGACCAAAGCTCCACAACGGATTATTTATCAAACTGACGTTCTCTCATTCAATAGTAATGAGATAGATGAAATCATTGAGCAGATCATAAAACGCAATACAAGTCATGAAAATTAAGGATCACACAGCTATGGAACCTTTATCAGTCGGCCAGCGCTGGTGGTTAATCCTGGCTCTGGCGGTAATCGCTTTTCTGCAAATATTGGATTTGACGATTGCTAACGTGGCATTGTCAACCATTGCAGGTGATCTTGGATCATCCGTGTCACAAGGCACTTGGGTTATAACATCATTCGGTGTTGCTAATGCGATTTCTATCCCTTTGACGGGTTGGCTGGCAAAACGCATAGGGGAAGTACGGCTGTTTGTGATTTCTACCCTACTTTTTATTATTTCTTCCTGGCTATGTGGTATCTCCAATAGCCTTGAAATGCTCATTATTACCAGAATCATGCAGGGTGCTGTTGCTGGCCCCATCATCCCGTTATCACAAAGTCTGCTGTTGGCAAATTTTCCTAAATCCCAGCACAGTATGGCGTTGGCTATTTGGTCGATGACTGTCATTATTGCCCCTGTTTGTGGCCCAATTCTGGGAGGATGGATTAGCGATAACTTCCACTGGGGATGGATCTTCTTGATCAACGTTCCTATCGGTTTGGTCGCCATTTTTATCACTTATTTACTGTTAAATAAACGCGAAACAAAAACTGAGATTATCCCAGTTGATAAAGTGGGCTTAGTTCTGCTGGTTGTCGGTATTGGTTGCTTACAACTTATGTTGGACAGAGGGAAGGAACTCGATTGGTTTAATTCCAATGAGATCATCGTACTGGCTATCATTGCAACGATAGGTATTGTCCTGTTTGTCATTTGGGAAATGACTGATGATAACCCAATTGTTGATTTATCTCTGTTCAAATCACGTAATTTTACAGTGGGTACGATTTGTATTAGTTTGGCATTTTTATTGCACATTGGTGTCCTAGTCTTACAACCTCAGTTATTACAGACAGTTTTTGGCTATACCGCTACCTGGGCTGGGCTAGCATTAGCTCCTCTTGGCATTCTTCCTATTATTCTGGCTCCAGTTATCGGCCGATTTGGCGCTAAAATTGATATGCGCTATTTAGTGACCATCAGCTTTATTGTCTTCTCTTTCTGCTTCTTTTGGCGGGCATATACTTTTGAGTCTGGAATGGATTTTTCCAGCGCATCATGGCCACAGTTTGTACAAGGGATAGCGATTGCCTGTTTCATCATGCCACTCAATGTGATTATTTTATCTGATATCCCCCAGGAAAAGGTCGCTTCAGCGGGGAGTTTGTTTAATTTCTTTCGAACCTTGGCCATATCGATAGGTACATCGTTAACCAATACATTATGGTCTCAACGTGAAGCAGTCCATCATTCACAACTGACTGAAAATATTACACAAAATAACATCCTTGTTGATTTGGCTTATCAGGATATCAAGCTACTGGGATTATCTGATCTACAGGCAACTGTTTTTCTGGCGAAGAAAATTACCGACCAGAGTTTAATTCTGGCAGCCAATGAAATTTTCTGGCTCTTTGGTTTTATTTTTCTATCACTCATTTTGATTCTTTGGTTAGCCAGATCGAGTTTATCATCTACATAACCTGAGAATTGACCTCTTTTTCATGAGGAAACTGCTCTTGGGTAAAATACCATGTATGTTCTGTTTATTCGTGTTATAGAGGCATTGAGACGCTTCACAGTTGAACTGTAAATTTTGCTGAATGATATGCTTAAGATCGGAAGGACGTATTCCATAGGCCATTTTACATGTCCGGCTAAAATGAGCAGTATCAGAAAAGCCACAGTTATTAGCGATCAACGTTAAGGAGTCAGTCATATGAATTTCCCCAATAGCATCACTTAAGCGTAACCATAACAAGTAAGCACGAAAATTAATCCCCAATTGATCACGGAAAAGATGTAAGAAACGGCTTTCAGAAAGGTAAATTTTATCGGCAACTTGACGGGATGAAATTCGCTTTACTGATAGCGATTCGATAAACGAAACTGCTTTCAAAATACGTTTATCAAACTGACAGTGGCATGGCAGGTATGGTCTAAGCAACAAGTAAACAGTGAAGGTATCCGGTTTTTCACCACAAAGAAACGACTTAACCAGATAATCTGTTATTGCCACAATGTCAGCATGCTCCAACAAAATTACAGCCAGCCCTTCTGTGAGATGGCTAAATAAATGATAGTGTTCATCAATCGGTTCAATGAGCAATGTAATGCTACAGGTATTAGATGAATCCAACTTATGCACTACATTTGAGCGAATCAGAAAACCATGAGTAGAGTGAGCTTCATTCTGTACTGATAAGGTTAACAACTCATGGCTGTGTAAAGATAAGCTGAGTTGAATACAGGGATGTTGATGCCACTCAGTTGATATATTGTAAAGAAAGTTTAATTCACTAGTAGCATGTTTGTATTGCTGGATAAACTTAGGGGTAGTCGGAACATTTGATAGCATAGTTTCAATCCTTATCAACTAAGCAGTAAGTGAATGTAGTCTACCTTAACTTGCAATCGTACCTACATTAATCTCTTAGCTGATACATAGTCAATAAACAACAGTATGAAGATCCAACAATTCTACATCAAATAGAATTAATTTTTGTTTACAATGTGCAATATTATTATGCTAATTATTTAGCAATGAAAACAAATAAAAGTTTCATGCTTTAACCTTGGTAAACCATTTATGTTAGAACAAATTTATTCACTATATTAATATTAATGCAACTCCCATTATTATCTGGAACTAAATTTTATTTCTTTCATTAAAATTGAAAAACAAAAAATAGCTACTTATTATTTGATTTGTACCTCTATCATTATTAATAACATAAGGATACGAATATGTCTAAAGAGTTATTTACCACAACTGTAGAGTCCGTAGGGCCTCTGAAAATGAAATGTTCCTCACGAAATTTTTCCTTCTATCTAGACGAACCAGAGCACTTGGGAGGGAAAAATGAAGCAATGACGCCTGTAGAAGCCCTACTGTCTGCTTTCGGTGCTTGTCAAAGTATGGTGGCAAAATTCTTTGCCAGTGCACATAAAATTAATCTGATTGATATTAAAATAGAACTAGAAGGTGAATTAGATCTTGATGGTATAAAAGGCATAAATAAAAATGCCAAAATTGGTTTTTCCAAAATTACATCCAAATTCTATATCAAAGCAGATAATACTGAACAAGAAATCCGAGACTTTATTGATTTTGTTGAAAGAAACTGCCCAATCCGTGACACTATAGTTAATACACCAGAAATTGTGACTGAGGTTTATTCGGATAAATAAACATTTTTCATTACCCATAACTTGTCATGTTATGGGTAATATTTGGCCTGAATTACTATCTAATAGCAGAAGTAAAACCCGTTAATACCTCAACAAACTCATCGGGATGGGAAATAAAAGGCGCGTGGGCAGCGTTGCGCATCATAACGGAATGTGACTGTGGCCATGCCCTGTCAAGCTGCGAAGCGATCTTACGCGGCACCAAACCATCAAGATGACCATAAAGGCGCAGGAAAGGTAATGGAAGCTGGGACAATTCCGCCCTTAAATCCTCCGTGCGCAGGGTTTCCAAACCGGCATTAAGCACATCGACGGTCGGCATCGGCTGGTTGAGGATGACTGATTTCAGTACACGGGCATCCTGGCGTGCGCTGTCTGTTCCCAAGGTCTGCAAAGCCAGAAAACGTTCGACCGTCTTCTGAAAATCGGCACTCAATTGATGTTCAAATGCTGCCAAAACCTCCGGCTTAATCCCCGGCCAATCACCATCGGCACTAAATTTCGGTGAAGAAGCCACGGTGACCAAACCCGCGACGTGTGCCGAGTGATCCAACGCAATCCGGCTGGCGACCAATCCTCCCAAAGACCAGCCGAGCCACAAGGCATTTTCCGGTGCCTGCTGCCATACAATATCAGCCATGTCCGCCAATGACATGGCCGGATACGGTTGGCTGCGTCCATAGCCCGGTAAGTCCACCAGATGCAAACGAAAATGCGAAGCCAATCGCGTTTCCACTGAACGCCAAACCTCGGCGTTTAACCCCCATCCGTGCAGCATCACAAGATCACGCGGTGCTTCACCAATTGTCTGCCAAAACAACTGATCCATTGTTATTCTCTCTTTTATTTATGTGTCACCAAGGAAGGGAACTATGCTAACAATGGTTGGCTACTGTTGGCTATGCCATCAAAATTTGTATTTTGCCCATCACGGAATCTGCCACATCTGCCTCCGTCACTTAAAGCGGCTGCAACAGGTCTGTCCGCGCTGTGCACTGCCCTCTGAATCCGGCAACCTTCCCTGTGGCCGCTGCGTGAAAAATCCCCCGCCGTGGCAATATTTGATCGCCATTACGGATTACACCCCACCATTAAGTCAGCTTATCCGACGGTATAAATATCACAGTACCCCACAACTTGCGCCAGTGCTGGCGCGCATGTTCCTGCTGCATTGGTTGAAAGGCTATCGTGAAGGCCGCTGGCCTAAGCCGGACAGCATACTAGGCATTCCCCTGCACCGCAGAAAACGCTGGCAACGCGGGTTCGATCAGATTGAGCTGATTACCCGTCCCCTGTCACGTTGGCTGCAATGCCCGTATCAATCCGGTTTTTTGCGCCGTTCACGTGCTACACTCACGCAACGCGGGTTATCCGCCGCCCAAAGGAGAACTAATCTTAAGCAAGCCTTTCAGTTGCAGGGCGATTTTACCGATCAACATGTCGCGATTTTCGATGATGTGATCACCACAGGCACAACGCTGCATGAGGCCTCACAGTTGTTGATTCGTGCTGGCGCCCGCTCTGTACAGGCCTGGGCAATATGCCGAACCTTGTAGTTCCTTTATAAATGGGCGTATTATAACCAACTAGAACAGTCAACTATTGAGCAAATGCCATGATTAATATTACTGAAGCAGCGCAAGCACATTTTGCCAAGCTACTGGCAAATCAAGAACCGGGCACCCAGATCCGCGTTTTTGTCATTAATCCGGGAACCCCGACCGCTGAATGCGGCGTTTCCTATTGCCCACCGGATGCTGTTGAAGCCACTGACACCGAATTGAAGTTCGATCAACTCTCTGCCTATGTTGATGAAATGAGTGCCCCTTTTCTGGAAGAAGCCGTTATTGATTTTGTCACCGATCAACTGGGTTCTCAACTGACCCTTAAAGCCCCGAACGCCAAGATGCGTAAAGTGGAGGATGATGCACCACTGATTGATCGTGTTGAATATGTCCTGCAATCGCAGATCAATCCACAGTTGGCCGGGCATGGTGGCCGTGTCAGCTTGATGGAAATCACCGATAATGGTTATGCTATTTTGCAATTCGGAGGCGGATGCAACGGCTGTTCAATGGTCGATGTCACGCTGAAAGAAGGAATTGAAAAGCAGTTATTACAGCTATTCCCTGAATTAAAAGGCGTGAAAGATCTGACTGAACACCAGCGCGGTGAGCATTCATATTACTGATTTTTATTCTTGTTTTAACAATTGTTTAATCGTAATAATTTTTTAACCTTTTTTCTGTTTCCAACATTTTCTATCTGTATTTCTACGCCTTCCCAATGCTGATATTGGGAAGGCAGTCAGGTATGACCTGACTGCGATTAAGAAATGAATAGATTGAAAATGAAAATTTGAGAAACGACGTTGAGTATTTATGGATCATTTTCAAACAATAACGCCTGAACAAGCTTACCAACATTGGCTCGATAAAACCGCAGTCATGGTTGATATCCGCGACCCACAAAGTTTCCATGCCGGGCACGTAACCGGGGCGTTTCATCTCACCAATGAAACGCTCAATGGTTTTCTACAGGGGGCAGATTTTGACCAACCCGTTATGGTGATGTGCTACCACGGGCATAGCAGTCAGGGAGCGGCACAATACCTGATCAATATGGGTTTTGAGACGGTTTACAGTGTCAATGGCGGTTTTGACGTCTGGCAAAGGGACTATCCTCACGCTGTCCATGCTCAATGAATATTTAATATACTGAATTTAACCCTGTGCAATTCATTTCAACTTAAGGCAGAGATAAGACGAGTCATGATCCATATAACCTCAGTATCTAACCCTCGACTGGCTCAGGCCTTTATTGATTATATGGCGACGCAGGGCATTCATTTGACCATGCGCCCCACCAATGAACCTCCCTTAGTTGAACTCTGGTTAGAAGATGCCAGCCAACTCAGTCTGGTCGAACTGGAACTTCGCTACTTTGCCCATGACCCGCTCAATAAACGCTATCAGGCTGCCAGTTGGCAAACGGGTAAATCTGTCAGTCCCTTCAACTATCGCAACAACCTTAACTTAAGTACGCTCAAAAACCAGTCTGGTCCGCTGACGATTGCCACAACCCTGCTGTGTATCCTCGTTTATCTGTGGATAGCGATGACGGATGCACTAGATGTCATGAAATGGCTGGCGTGGCCGGCTCACAGCGATCAGTATCTGGAGTTATGGCGCTACTTAAGCCCTGCCCTGCTGCATTTCTCCCTGACCCATCTCCTGTTTAATCTTGCATTGTGGTGGTATTTCGGCAGTCAGGTTGAGCGGAAGATTGGCGGAGGCAAACTGTTTGAAATCACGATAGTCTCCGCCATTTTCAGCGGTTGGGCGCAATCCTTGTTCAGTGGCTCTCATTTCGGCGGGCTGTCCGGTGTCGTCTACGCCCTGATCGGGTATGTTTGGCTAACCGGTGAAATATCACCCAAACGCGGGATCAGCGCGCCCAGAGGATTAATCGCTATCTCTGTCATTTGGTTATTGGTGGGTCATTTCAATCTATTTTCATTAAAGATCGCCAATGCTGCCCACGTTTCAGGATTAATTCTCGGGTTATTAATGGGGTTATGGGATAATTTGCGTAAACAAAAAAGCAATAAATACCAATAGATTTCAAGTTTCGGCATCGGCTTGAAATAGAAAGGGATAATTTTGGTCAACGATAATCCATCTATGCAAATATTAGGGGAATTTTGTGAAGCAAACTCAGCGACATGATGCAATAATCGAGCTAGTGCGCCTTCAAGGTTATGTCAGCACGGAGGAGTTGGTTGAACATTTTGATGTTAGCCCGCAAACTATCCGACGTGACTTAAATGATCTCGCCGATAAGAATAAAATCCAGCGTCATCACGGCGGTGCCACGTTGCCCTCCAGCTCCGTCAACACCGCTTACCATGACCGTAAAATCATGTGGTCGGATGAAAAAGCCCGCATTGCACAACAAGTTGCCAGCCAGATTCCAAACGGCGCAACCCTATTTATCGATATTGGAACCACGCCAGAGGCCGTGGCACATGCCCTGCTCAACCATAGCGATTTACGGATTGTCACCAACAATCTCAATGTCGCCACGCTGTTTATGGGCAAAGAAGACTTCCGTCTGATTTTAGCTGGTGGTGAAGTACGTTCCCGCGATGGCGGTATCATTGGTGAGGCTACACTGGATTTCATTTCCCAGTTCCGCCTTGATTTTGGCATCCTTGGGATCAGCGGCATCGATAATGATGGCTCACTGCTGGAATTCGATTACCACGAAGTGCGTACCAAACGCGCCATTATCGAAAACTCCCGCTGTGTCATGTTGGTTGCCGACCATTCAAAATTCGGCCGCAGTGCCATGGTTAATCTCGGTAACATGAACCTGATTGATTTTTTATTCACCGATAAAGCACCACCTGCCGGCATCCAGAAAATTATCGAGCAGCACAGCGTTAAGCTGGAGTTGTGCTAAACGCTTTTAACGTAATCGTTACGTATCATGCCCCATCGAAGATTCAGTTGGGGCTCTTTCTCATCAATATTCCCGCTCAAATTTGTATCCTACAAAATCCTTATTAATCTTATAGATAAAATAATATTTTGTTACCTATATCACATGAAGATGTTTTTTCTGCGTTAATAGTTGGCGATTGATGAATTTTTGATTACAATCCTTGAGCGAAAACGAACATTAAAGAACTATTTCGAACATTTCAGAGGGTGCGATGGAAACCAAAGACTTGATTATCATCGGCGGCGGCATTAACGGCGCTGGTATTGCAGCAGATGCTGCTGGACGGGGACTTTCTGTCCTTTTGTTGGAAGGTCAAGATTTGGCCAGCGCAACTTCGTCTGCCAGCTCCAAGCTGATCCACGGTGGCTTACGCTATCTGGAACATTATGAATTTCGTTTGGTCAGTGAAGCACTGGCAGAGCGTGAAGTGCTTTTGAAACTGGCTCCCCATATTGCATTCCCGATGCGTTTTCGTCTGCCACATCAACCTCACCTGCGCCCAGCCTGGATGATCCGCATTGGCCTGTTCCTGTACGATAACTTAGGCAAACGCGTCAGCTTGCCAGGCAGTAAGGGGCTGAAATTTGGTGCCAACTCAGTATTGAACCCTTCTATCACCCGTGGTTTTGAATACTCCGACTGTTGGGTTGACGATGCGCGTCTGGTTGTTCTGAATGCACAGGAAGTGCAAAAACACGGCGGCGAAGTCCGAACCCGCACCCAAGTCACCCGCGCATGGCGTGAAAATGGTCACTGGATGGTTGAAGCCAGAGACCTTAAGACCGGTGAAACCCACACCTGGCGCGCCAAAGGTTTAGTCAATGCAACGGGTCCGTGGGTGAAAAATTTCTTTGATAACGGCCTGCAACTAAAATCACCTTACGGCATCCGTCTGATCAAAGGCAGCCATATTGTTGTGCCGCGTGTTCACGATGAACCGCAGGCGTATATTCTGCAAAATGAAGATCATCGCATTGTGTTTGTGATCCCATGGAATGACGAATTTTCCATCATCGGCACGACGGATGTTGAATATGAAGGCGATCCAAAAGAAGTCCGAATCGACGATAACGAGATAGGCTATTTACTGAAAGTCTATAACGACCACTTCAAGAAACAACTTACCCGCAATGATGTTGTCTGGACTTACTCTGGTGTCCGTCCTCTGTGTGATGATGAATCTGATTCACCACAAGCGATCACCCGTGACTACACACTGGATGTGCAGGATGAACAAGGTCAGACACCATTGCTGTCTGTATTTGGCGGTAAGCTAACGACTTATCGTAAATTGGCTGAACACGCCATGGATAAACTGACCCAGTACTACCCCAATGCGGGCAAGGCATGGACTAAAAATGGCAAATTACCGGGTGGTGAGCTGGAAGGCTGTGATCGCGATGGTTATGCGCGTCTGCTGCGTCAGTATCACAACTGGTTGCCAGAAGGTACGGCACGGCGTTACGCCCGTACTTACGGCAGCAATAGCCAAATCATCCTGAAAAACGCCGAAGCATTGACCGATCTCGGCGAATGCTTCGGCCACGGCTTGTATGAAGCTGAACTACGTTATTTGGTTGAGCACGAATGGGTGACGCAGTTAGATGATGCTATCTGGCGCCGTACCAAACTGGGCATGTGGCTCACCGATGAACAGAAACAGCGTGTAACGGACTGGCTGGCACAAAACGTCAAGGCCGCTTAATCGTAAAATTCATTTCGTGAAAAACGGCGATAGAAATTATCGTCGTTTTCCATTTCGCTTTATTCCTGCCATAAATTTTCGAAATCAACCATCCCTATTTTCTATTAAAATTTGCTTATTTTTTCCCAAAAAAAACAGCCAGGCACAAGGCATATCCTGTCTAAGGACTTATCCGATTAAGCGATGGTTCCTGCTTTGCCAGCGTATGTGCACTCCCGTGCACCGTTTTTTCTATTCTCGCCATCTCTGATTCGTAAATCAAAAATCGAGACCGTAGATCCTGTAATGCTGCCCATTTATCTTCTGGAGATAGAAACGCGTATCGGATGCTATTAAACACCGTTTTTTTGATATCTGTATATGATGGCTTGTAGTTTGTGACAAAAATTAAAAATTCATGCGTTAAGTCACTACGAGAAACACCTGGATCATCACTTGATATCACAAAAGGCACGCCATAACGTTGATAAAGTTTTATCGGGTGCGCGTTCCCTCTAACGCCCAGAATAAAGTCATTACTCGTCAGGTTAATTTCAATAGGGATGTCCTTTTCTCTCAATTCTTGCAGTAAGGTTAATGCGTTCACTTCCATAGCAATATCAACACCGTGGCCGATTCGATTTGCCCCTGCGATATCTACCGCATATCGAATATGATTTGCCAGATTTTCTGGCGGAACCATGCCGCTAGCCAATTCCCCCGCATGCAAAGATAAGTGAACATCCGGGAAAAGCCTTTTTAGATAGCGAAACATCAGCATGTACAGCTTATAGTCACGAATTGCAATATCACCGTTTTCCGGCCCGACAATATTCACACCGACAATTTTTTTGCTGCCGTGCGATGCAGAAAATGCCGAATATAAACTTGAGAATACCGCAGCGCGGGGCGTATTACGAACGGCATAGGATTGGAGCCGAATACGAAATTTATCATCGTCCATCCCTGAGATTGCAGCTTCTTCAGTTTGGATATAATCAGAGATGCCCTTCGTAACAAATGGATCCTTAGCCATAAAGTCCGCATAAGGTGCCAGTGCTGCGAAAACGCGATTTTCATCAGCATCCGAATCTAACGCATCAAGTGCTTTAGCCAGATTGGGATACTCAAAAGAAGGAGCCTTTTTTAACATTATTTCCAGGTACTGAACATTTTCATGTTTGGCACGATTTTTTAATTTCGCAAGCCCATCCTTTAAAATTTGATGCGATAACGGTCTGAAATAATTAAAGGTATCAAAAAACTGCTGATCCGGCGCCTTTTGCGGGTGATAATGGTTATGGAAGTCTTTGTCTGACCACGCTTTCAACCATTTTCGATAGAAAGCATTATTTGCGATGACCGCACGCTTATCGAGACAAAATGGCTGATTTTTCTGGGGAAGCTGATTTTTCTGACGTGTTTCTATTTGATAAATTTCGATGTCAAGTGTTGGATCAGATCGATCATAAATGCAGTATCCCTTATCACCAACCCAGTCAAGATAGGTTTCTGCATATATTGCACCAGAATAATGAATATGGATATCTCCGCCTTTGGGCATCATTTTCAATGCCATCGTTAACTCTGCAATATCCGGATCCTTACTTTCAACCAGCCGATTAAAGAAGTGTGCAGTCGCTGTCTCATTTTCCTTGGCTAAAGCGGTAGTTAATTCACCAGTATTGAGCTGACAAGGAAATAACATCAACAAAATGATGACAATAGGTAAAGCGTTCATAACCTTTTTCCTGATCTTAATATTTGTTGAACATTATGCGGATCCAGGCACTTTAAATTCCAGCTCGCATGTTGTGCGAAACGTTTACTCTATGTTAATTTCATTATGGCCTGATACGAAATATTCCCTCACTCAATTATACATTAATATCCATGATAACTACCTTAACCAATTTATTATATTAGCTAAATAAAACCAAGCTACCACACTTAACTAAATACAGTAATATATAAACAAATAAAAACAAAAAATAGCCACCTGAATTTCAGGCAAATTTTAAAATACAAAATATACTTTAATTATCTCTTTAATTTTTAACAACACCAAGAAAAAGGAGATATAAAATGTTCACATTAAATTATTTTGATACGTTTGCAGCATTAGATCTATACGCAGCAACTATGTATGACCAATATCCGAATGACATTATGCCGCCGCCAGATCCACGCATAGAAAGAGATGGTTGGAAACTGAAATGTTATATTTCTTGTAATTATTATTACACCTTTATGAATACCAAAACAAATAAGAAAGAATTAATATTCTCTGATGATAGAGTGAATCATGGATATATCGTTGAGAGAATACGAAATCCTGGCGAATACGTCCTTGCCCTCCGAGGAACCAAAACCTTTGAAGAAGCTCTAGAGGACATCAATGTAGGATATATACAGCCTTGGCCTGATACACCGGATCAATCAGTCATTGAAGGTTTTTATTCTATGTATAAATCGCTGGATCTGATTGTTCCTGAAAATACAACTGGTGTTGATTACTCCCAACTCGAACTCGCAGATGCCATCGCACAATTTATCGGCGTAGATGGCTATTGTACGCTATCAGGTCATAGCCTTGGCGCTGCGATGGTAGCTTATCTCATGAGAGATATCTACAATAAAGTCCCTCATTGTCGAGCTTGCTCATTTGCCAGCCCAAGAGTAGGAAATTATGAATTTGTCAGATATGTTGCTGAACACTTTAAGGATTATAACGTTATTAATTATATAAATGATCTCATTCCTGCACTCCCAATTTTTTCTGAACAACTACCCAATGTCGTTACCTTGTATCCGAGAGACGATGTGATAATTAATGATTCAATAAGTTGCAAACACACTATACTGACGTACCTTGCTTTAATAAATAAATCCAAATTTTTCGACGTGCTTGATGGCGATTACCCGATAGAGCATAAAACATGGAATGAGTGTCTACAGGTGTCATTACAGGACTGAATATTAAAAGATAGTGAATATAATCTTTATTTATGAGGCCTACTTACTCCTCGAGTTGCGAGGAGTAAGTGAACCATGATGTTGAAATGTGATATATAAATAAGTAATTGAAAATATAAACCAGATTTATTATTAGGTATGACAACTAAAAACCCAAAATTGATCCTTTTAAATAAGATCCACCCTATAATATATTTTATTGATTTAAGTAATAGTAAGGGTCAAAATGTAGCCTAATGATTGTATAGCGTGATAAATAGCACAGAAAAAATCACTAATAATACAGAAAAATACAGTGAGCAAACAGAGATAATCCCTCCAGCTTCCCTATACTCTCCCATAACAGCAAATTTTATATATTCAATAAAAAATTGAAATATATATTCAAAATATTGATAATATTAGACTTTATTATTTTTTAAATTTTCATTTTTTTCTCAATTGTGATATTAATCCCCTTTCTTTAATTCGCTTATTGCGATTTATGTTCAAATTTATGAAAATAAACAGCAATGGATAAATACTTGTAATGATGAGTCAAACATTCATTAAGAAAGAGGGGATCGCACAGTCGTTTCTGGCACGTTATCTCCTCTCGGAACAATGTGGTAACCGCCTAAAAACCATAGAATTACTCTCTAAAGAATGTGGATTGTCGGTGGGCTTAATGCAAGCAGCATTAAAATCTCTTGAACAAGCACAGGCGGTTGGTATTAAGCGTCGTGGCCGTAATGGTAGCTTTCTTGCGCAGATAAACCACAAATTACTCTTGGCGTATGCCGATATTGGCAACGTGGTCTGTGCAATGCCGCTCCCTTATACCCGCGCTTATGAAGGGCTGGCAAGTGGTTTAAAAGCATTGTGTGCAAGTATTCCTTTTTACTTTGCACATATGCGAGGCTCGGATATCCGCATAGAATGTTTACTGAAAGGCGTTTACGACCTGGCAGTCACATCAAGGCTTGCCGCAGAGCAGCACCCAGAACATAAAGATCTATATATTGCGCTTTCACTAGGGACACAAAGTTATACAGACAGGCATCGGTTAATCTTTCGTCATGGCGAAATGAACACTATTCGCCGCGTTGGGTTAGATAGTACCTCAGCAGACCAAAAAATAATGACAAAGCAATATTTTGCGGGAAAAGAGATTGAAATGGTCGAGGTCTCCTATCATGAATGCCTAAATCAAATTATAAAAGGCCACATTGATGCAGCCATCTGGAACGTTGGACAAGGCCATGAACTCATCGCACAGGGTCTGATGACCCAGCTTCCCGATGACAATGAATGTTTTATTAAAGCATCTGAAGCCGTTATCCTTGTCCGCAAGGACAATATTCCTATCCAGCAACTCCTGCATACTATGGTTGATCGGGATCTGTTGCTGACTCATCAACAAAACGTCGTAGCTGGTATTATCGAGCCTGTTTATTGACACTCGATCAGCCAAAAAAACTTATTGATTAACACCGACACATAACAAAAAGCAATGATAGAACAACGGTTAACTATCCTGCTACAAGGTGGCGTTATCGATCAAGATATCTACGATAGCATGCTGGATGTTGTGCATGTTTTGGAAGATATCTGGCTTATCCCTGTCCGTCATCCGCAAGGTGAAATGGCGCTTACCCATATGGCAAGTGCTTTTATGCGCTCACGCCGTGGCGAAATAGTTTTTCCGTTGGATAAAGAAATATTGGCAAGACTTAAGCAATCTGAATACTACGATCAATTACTCACCGCTCATCGCTCCCTCATCGAAAAATTTACCGTTGCTTTACATCCCAATGAAGAAGGCTATCTGTTAGCCAATTTATATGGTTTAATGTTTTCACTCGAAAGAGATTAGTTTTTGATTCTTATATAAATATTCAAAAAAATGAAGATTTATACCAGCAAAATTTTGCGTTTCACACAGCCTTGCTGCTTTGCAGACATGAAGGGAGCCCTATGTTTATTGAGGCATTAAAGAAACAAAACCCCAAATTGATTGAAGTTGCAAAAGATCTTTGGCAACAAGGTGCCATCTTACCAGATACCTACCTCATTGATGTCGATCAGGTTTTGAATAATGGTCGGCGTTTGCTGCAAACCGCAAAACAGTACGGCATTGAGCTCTATTTGATGACCAAACAATTTGGTCGTAACCCGTGGCTGACACAAAAATTGATTGAACTAGGTTATCGCGGCGTTGTAGCGGTCGATTTCAGGGAAGCCTATAGTTTGAGTCAGCAGGGTATACCACTGTGCCATATCGGTCACCTGGTGCAAACCCCAACCCATTTAATCGAGACCATGCTCAAGCGGGAGCCGAACATCATCACCGTATTTTCCCTTGAAAAAGCCCAGGCGATTTCAGATATCGCGGAGAAATTGGGGCAAATTCAGCCCATCATGCTGAAAATATTTGATAAACGAGACATCGCCTTTCCCGGCCAGGAAGCAGGAATTCCCTTTCATGAACTCGATACCGTCGTGGATGCCTTAAAGAAAATGCCAGGCATCCAATTGAGCGGACTGACGCATTTTCCTTGTCTGTCATGGGATCCTCGCTACCAGATAACCTTACCCACTATCAATTTGCTCACTCTCATTCGTGCGCGAAACCGACTGGAACAGCTCGGCATCAAACTTTCGCAAATCAATGCGCCGGCCGCCTCAAGCTGCAATACCATACCGTTATTAGCCAAATACGGCGCCACCCATCTGGAACCCGGCCATGCTTTGAGCGGAACCATTCCCGCCAACTTCTGCGGTCGGGAGCCGGAACAAATTGCGATGGTCTATCTCACCGAGATATCTCATCACCACGATGGCAATAGTTACTGCTATGGTGGCGGCTACTATAAACGCGGGCATATGAAACATGCGTTGGTTTTTCCTGAACGTCCTCTATCTTCTGTCATCATCCCCGCTAAAAAAGCACGCATACTGCGCTTGGGTGAGTCCTGCATTGACTACCACCTCCCATTGTCAGGCATTCATCCTATTGGCAGCCCAGTACTCATGTGTTTTCGTGCCCAAATTTTCACAACGCGCAGTGATGTAGCCCTTGTTTCAGGTATTCAGTCTGGATCTCCAAAACTTGAAGGTATTTATGACAGTCAAGGCAATTGGAAAATTGCGAGCTATGTTAAATAATCCCTCAACAAGGGTATTACAAATAATATTATTCCAGCATTAAATAATGTTATTTTCGCTATCGTGGATTTACCGCATTATCCGGTGAACCCTATTTTATGGAATACTAAACCTCATCCGGCATTGATGCCGTTGAAGGTGAATTATCACTTGAACGTAAAAGCAAATAACTTGATTGACGTTTCAGGCTACACCTATGTTCATGAACATTTGCATATCGATCTCTCTGATGCGAAAGGAAGTCTTGATTGTCGGTTGGATCAATACGAGCTAATCGCAGAAGAGCTTCGTCATCTCTACACCCTTGGGGTAAGAAACATCGTGGAGATGACCAACCGTTATATGGGGCGCAATGCGGCTTTTCTACTGGATCTGATGCGTGATACCCACATTAATATCATTGCCTCGACCGGCTACTATAAACAACCCTTCTTCCCTGCCCATTTCAGCGAATTAAGTGTACAGGCCATCGCCGATGACATGATCGCGGAAATCGAAACGGGTATTGATGGCACCGAATTAAAAGCCGGGGTGATTGCAGAAATTGGCTCCAGCCTCGATCAAATCACGGAAGATGAGCAGAAAGTGTTTGCGGCAGCCGCATTGGCACATCAGACGACAGGCTGTCCCATCTCCACCCATACCACATTAAGCACCATGGGGCGTGAACAGTTGGCACTGTTGAAAGCGTTTGGCGTTTCCCCCGAATATGTGGCGATCGGCCACTGTGATCTGAGAGATAACCTGAACACCATTATTCCGCTGCTGGAAGCCGGAGCATGGGTGCAATTCGATACGATCGGCAAGAATAATTACTATCCCGATAGCCGACGCATTACCATGTTACAAGAAGTCGCCAGGCGTGGGTTGCTCGATCGGGTGATGCTTTCCCAAGATATCACCCGCCGATCACATCTGAAAAGCAATGGGGGCAATGGCTTCGATTATCTGTTAACCGTATTCGTTCCCAGGTTACTGGAAGCGGGTTTTTCCCAAAAACAGACAGACCAAATGCTGCGTGATAATCCTGCCCGATTTTTCCAAATTTTCAAAAAGCAATCCGATATGAAGAGATAAAAAGAGGGATAACAACATGAAATTTGTCGTTGGTGGACAAATAGAAAAAGAGGCAATAGCCGGGGAAATTCGGCGATTGGCAGGCAACAAAGCCACTTCTGTGACAATAATGAATGACACTGAAGCGGCAATGGCAATCAAAAATGGCGAAGCAGATTATTATCTCGGTGCCTGCAATACCGGTGGCGGAGGTGCTCTGGCCATGGCCATTGCCCTTATCGGATTAGATCAATGTGCGACCATCGGCATGCCGGGAAAAATCCTGTCTAATGATGAGATCATTGCCCATGTGAAAGCCGGTAAGAAGGCATTTGGTTTCACCGGTCAGGATATTGATATCGTCCTGCCGGTGATCATCAACACAATCCTCTCACAGACCATCATCTCACGGTAAGGAGGCTGTCATGCAACATTTCCATGATTTCCTGCTGAGATTGGTGGAAGTCGATCCGTTTAAAGCCGGATTATTGGCCGTCATTGGCGCCATTGCCGCGATGATGGCAAACCGTGGGATCGCCGTTTTCCATGATGGACTGCGCCCACTGTTGCCGGAATACCTTGAAGGCCGCATGAGCCGCAAAGCACTCGCCGCCACCAGTTTCGCCCTGAGCATCGGCTTGGTGGTCGGTTTCGGCATTCCCTTTTCACTTACCGCCCCCATTGTCTTGGTTCACAGCCTGTTACTCGGCACAGACATGATCGGGATTTGGTGTGCCAACAGCCGGAGAGGCTTTATCGCCTCCGGCATCATTGGTGCCCTCTATGCCATCGCCTTGCTGGCCGGCCTGCGTTCCGTGGTAGAACTGTTTGCCATGCTGCCCGTCAATTTCACTGATGACCTCAAGAAAGTCGGCGATCCGATTGTGGCCTGTTTTGCCCTGTTTCCTGCGATGGTCGTCGGCTACCAATATGGCTATCGCAAAGGGCTTTTGGTCATGTTCACCGCGCTGGCCGGCTATCTGGCAACTAAAGCCATTGGCCCATTGAGCTTTGGCGGCATGATCGAAAAACCCGTCAGCGTTGACCCTAACGGTGCCGCACTCTTGCTGTCGATGATTGCCATGTTCTATTTTGCCATGCGTGAACGCCCAACGCAGCCAGCGGAGCAAAAAGGCGCCAATGAAGTCTTAGTCGGCCTGTTTTCCACCCGCATAGAACGCATCCAGAAAAACAAATGGTTGCTGATCCTGTGCGGCGGCCTGACCGCCAGTGCGGCAACCATGTCTTTTAGCTTGCTGGCGGAAGGCCCTGTCTCCCTCCAACTGATGGCGCAAGGTGAGCAGACCAATGCCTTACTGGTTGCACTGGCACGTGCCATCAGCTTTATCCCATTAGTGGGTACGACGGCGATAGCCACCGGCGTTTATAGCCCAAATGGCATGAAATTTGTGTTTGTGGCCGGGCTGGCAACTCACAACCCGTGGATTGCCTTTGTCGCGGGCGGTATCACCATGTTTATTGAAATTCAGCTACTGGCAAAAATCGCCATCTGGCTGGATAAATACCCTGGAGTGAAGGCGTGCAGCGGGCATATTCGTACTGCTATCACCAAAATGCTCGAAGTTGCCTTGCTGGTTGGTGCCATGATTGCTTCCAACGCGATCCTGCCGGGGATGGGCTTTATGATCGTGGCGGGTATCTACCTGCTTAACCGTACATCCAAGCGTCCTTTAGTCAAAATGGCGATCAGCCCAATCGCAACCATCATGGTGGGCATTCTTGCCAACATGCTCTTTTTGCTGGGAATCAAATAAGAAAATGCAAATCGGTCCATTGCAAAGCTATTCATTGCAAACCTATCCATTGCAAAGTATGACGATGGCACAAGCGCAGCAGCAACAGTTTAAGCTGGTGGATATCATCTGTCGTCACTTTCCGGGGGCTGATTTTCTTTCGCAAGGTGATCTGGGCTTGGTCCCAGATCTACACCAACCGCGAATGACCCGACGCATTGAGGCGGTAATTGCAGAATTTTTTGGCGCTGAAACCGCCGCTTTTGTCAATGGAGCCGGAACAGGCGCATTGCGCGCGGGGCTGGCCGCTTTGGTCAGTCCCACTGCAACATTACTGGTGCATAACGCACCGATTTATCCCACAACCAAAACATCCATTGAACAAATGGGACTTCGTGTCATTCGGGCAGATTTCAACCATCCAGAACAAATGGTGGCAGCCATTCAGCAATACCAACCCGCCGCCAGCCTAGTGCAACACACACGCCAACAGATCTCTGACCGCTATTCCCTGCAAGCCGTGATCGACACCCTGACTCAACATGGCATTCCTTCATTGATCGATGACAACTACGCCGCCATGAAAGTGGCACACATTGGCTGTCAGTACGGCGCGACCCTTTCCACCTTCTCGTGTTTCAAGCTATTGGGGCCACAAGGCGTTGGAATGGTGGTGGGAAAACAAGCCGCCATTGATAACCTGCGCCACAGCATGTACTCCGGCGGCTGTCAGATACAAGGTTATCAGGCAATGGAAGCCTTGCGGGGGATGGTATTCGCGCCGGTTATGCACGCCGTACAAGCGCAAGTGGCTGACGAACTGATGACCCGTTTAAATCAAGGGGAGTTACCCCCCGTAAAACATGCTTTTCTCGCTAATGCGCAATCAAAAGTGTTATTAGTCGAATTTCACGAACCGATTGCAGAAAAAGTTCTCACCACAGCCCATATACTGGGAGCACTGCCTTATCCGGTTGGTGCAGAATCAAAGTTTGAAATCCCTCCGCTGTTTTACCGCATTTCCGGCACCTTCCGCCAAACCGATCCCACTCTGGAACAACGTATGATCCGCATCAACCCCAACCGTAGCGGCGCAGATACTGTTATGCGTATTTTACGGGAAAGTTGTTTGCCGGAATAAAAACGGTCAAGTCGAAATATAAATAATTAAATAGATAAATTATCTATTCACGTTACTTAATTTCTGTTGTTTTCTGGTAGGTAAGATTAAAGGTCTTTTTATTTAAAATTACGCGTTATTGATGAGTTATTAGGGATTTATGCTTTTTATTATGTGATTGAGATGGACATTTTTTATGTAAAATTGTCATATAATAACCTAATGATTAACAATAAGGTTTTTTCGTATGGATGACAAAGTTGTAGAGAAATTTAAAAATGAAGAAAATCAAAAAAAGATAAAAGATAATTTAATCAAAGGTTTTAGCATGGGTATTTTTAGATAAATTAAGGTTTATATATGTCAAATAAAATTAAAAACAATGGAATTACTTTAATTCCTTTCTGGAAGAAAATACTTTATTCATTAATATCATTACTTTGTTTGTTTATCATGATGTTTGTGGTTTTTCTTTCATGGCGTGATTTTATGTCACTAGTTAATTTAAAAGAAAAAGTGTATTTTTCTTGGCGAGTGTTTTTTATTTCCTTTGGATTTCCGATAAGTTTTCATTTGTTGTTTTCTATTATGTATGCTTGTTTTTCAGATAGTCCTCGTCCATATAGGGGTCGTGTCGTTAATTTTTTGGCATGGATATTTTTTGTGGCTTTATTATTGAGTGTTCCTGTGTCTTTATATGTTGATAATAAATTAAAATATTCTGGCTATATAACGTGCAGTAAAAAGTCTTTAATTGCACCAAATGAATATGTAAAAAACTCAAAATTATGTAACTAAAATATATATTTAGTTTTCAACTTGAAATAGCGTTTGTAGATTAACATGATATTTATAATTTTTTGTAATATTACTATGAATGTAGAAAAAACCGTTGTTAAAGAGGTAAGTGTGGACAATAAAAACAAATTCATTATCACAATAAGTTCATTGTTTTTATTTTTAATAATGAATGCGGTGCTCTTTTTCGTTATTGATGATTTTTTATCTGTGTATAATCTTTCGGATGTTGTTGTATTTTCATGGAGGATGTTTGCAATATTGTTTGCTTATCCTTTGATATGTTATTTTTGCATTGCCCCAATTTATTATTTGTTTTTTTAAAAATGCCAAAAAACAATAATTCAATTTTTAAGATCCTCACTTTTATTGGAATTTTAGGTTTTGTCATTAGTTTCCCTGTGTCTTGGCATGCTGATTATAAATTAAAAATCATAGGATATTCAACCTGTTATAAATTATCATGGAATGCACCGAGTAAATATGTAAAAAAACCAAGGTTATGTCACTAATTATATATATGCTTGGTAATATTTCTTAATAAACCCGGCCTTCCCATATACTATATGCGGAAATTCCCGCTGTTACATGATTCCATGAAATGGATTTATAATTAAGGACAACTTTTTCATAAGGCATCATATCATGATCATTGATAGAATTCTGATAGATACAAGACATATTAATGATAGTTTTCTATGTTATTTTTACTTGATAAAATAGTTCTAGCAATGGATTAATGCCATTATAAATCCATATCTGGGAGTGTGTTGCTTATTAGTTGAATCCAACCTTAGTTCCTTTCCTAAACGAAGTTCAGGTTAATTATGGATTTATGCTTTTTATTATGTGATTGAGATAGACATTTTTTGTGTAAAATTGTCATATAATAACCCAATGATTAACAATAAGGTTTTTTCGTATGGATGACAAAGAAGAATTTATGCAGAAAATAAGTAACGTATTAACCAATAGCCCGACCAGATCAGAAGATAAACTGGCTGTGATGATGATGTTTTGTTTTCAACTATTGTCATCAGCTCAGGCTGACGGGATAAATATGCGGGTTTCGGATGGCAGGGTTTTATCATTAAAGTTTGAATCAGGTAATTTAACACATTAAATTTAGCTTATAGGAAAGTGAAATGGATAAATTTTCAAATATGTTTGTTGATGGGGTCATGGTTTATGATGGAGAATTAAAACCATTATCTCAAACGGATGAGTACAGAAGAAAAAAATATTCTGACATTGAAAGAAAATACTTTAATATGACATCTGTTATTGAAAAAAATTATGTGAAGATGAAGAGCTTTATGTTCTATTGACTCATGAGGAAGCTATTGATGCCGTAAAAAATTATTGTGGCACTAATCCTAACTCATCATGGAAAGATAAATTTTTTTCATTTTCAGATTTTGCAACATCGTTTACAGGTAATATATTAGATGCCTATGCCTTTGGTCGATTGGCAAATGAGTTAAGTAGTAATTTTGGTGTAAGAGTAACTGAATATGTCGATAGATATGGGAATAGAAGTATAAGGTTGACAGGACGTCCAGGGGTTAGACGATTCTTAACCGCTGCAAAATATGGGGTGAATCATTGGAAAATGATAGATATGGGAATAGGAACACAAGGAATCCATGATGGAATAATGACTGTATCCAGAAGAGTTGTTGTTGTTTCAGCGGCGTACAGATTATTTGAATTAGCATTTAAAGATGAATATGATGTTTATGATTTTTTTGGCAATATTACTATGGATGCAGCAAAAACAGCCGTTGGGATTCTTGCAGGAATGGCCGCGGGCGCTATTGCTGGAGTGGTTTTAACTGCTGGTACCTATGCCCTCGCTGTAGCCGTTGGGGTTGTTCTGGTTGGCGTTATTGTCAGTGGTGTATTATATTATCTTGATAATAAATATGATGTAAGTAAAAATCTGATAGCATATATGCGCGAAAAAGAGCTAAGTGAAGCCGATAAGTTGGATTATCATAAGCATTCACATGGTTACCCTTATCCGTGGATAAAGTAGTTATTTCATCTATTCTGTTGGTTTTTGATATAACAAAGGAGTTAATGTGGATAATAAAAAAAGATTTATTGTTATAATAAGCTCATTGTTTTTGATTTTAATTATGTCGCTAGGTATGTTTTTTATTTTTGAGGATATAATATCAATTATAAAGATGGGAGACGAGATAATTTTTTCTTGGAAATTATTTTTATTTTTCTTTGCATCCCCTTTACCTTTTTATATGTGTGTCTATGCCATTTATTTTTGCGTCACACAAAAACCAGCAAAGATTAATAATAAGATAATAAAATACCTTACCATAAACTTTTTTGTTTTTTTGTTTTTTTGTTTCCCTTTGTCTTGGTACTTAGATTCAAAACTTAAAATGGAAGGATATTTTGTTTGTGAAAAAATATCATTTAGCTCACCAACCAAATATGTTAAATACCCTAATTTATGTCACTAAGCATATATTAGATATATGCTTAGAAATATTTTTTTAATAAACTCGGTCTTCCCATATGCTATAGGCAGATGTACCTGCCGTCACATGGTTCCATGAGATTGATTTATAGTTAAGTATAACTCTTTCATATGGCATGGCATCAAAATCATTTATAGAGTTCGGATAAGTACAGGAAATTTCCGTGATAGTTGCTTCCGTAATTTTTACTTCATAAAATAGTTCTAACTGTCCTGTTTGACTGGTTCTGTAAAAAACAAATTTACCATCTAGCGATTCATTAGAATCAATGGCCATTTCTAATAGTGGAGAAGATTTGTCTACAGGTTTGATAAACTGTATGGGTTGATGGCTTACATTCTGCTGACGCGATATTGAGTGATTTAGACTAAGTACCTGTATTTGGTCTTCGTGTCCTTTTTGGTATCGGTTTCCTATCGAATCGAGAGTTGAACACCCTGCTGATATTAAACCTTGCTTCTTACCATTTAACGATAAATAAATCATATATGACATAATATCACCATCCTAGTTTTTATTTAAACGCAACGGCTTAAGTCTCTAAGCCAGAAAAAGCAATTTATCATATAAAAAATATATTAATAGCATTAATAAGATAAAAAATAGCTAGTTAAATCATCTTTTAACCCTGACCGTGGTCACACCGATGCCACACCCACTCACCAGTGTCAGAATGCGATAATGCGCAGATTTTCCATACCGTAGTTGTACTGAAAGTTGTATTGAAAAATGAAACATACAAGTTTTGATGACAATTTTGTCATAAAGCATCAATAACATTGATAATTTATAATGTGATAAATATCACAATAATATAATGACATTACAATAATATGCATCATGGGATTTTTCCTAAACTTAGGATAATTAGGAGGTAACTTATGGATATCCCTAAAAAAATCCATTATTTCTGGGCTGGTAATAACATACCAGAAGAAGATTTGAAAAAGATTATCACCATCAAATGTGCCAATCCAGGTTTTGAAGTCAATATTTGGGGAGAAAACGATAGCAACGCATTAATCATTAATACATTAAGGAAAATAAAACTTGGATATCATGGAACTGAATTTGATATTGGTGAAATACCCATTAATTTCAATTATAAAAATGTTGACGTTGCTTTCAAATTTCTATCCAGGCAAGCCCATCACTTGGGTTCCATTCAAGATCCCATGTTAAACTGTTTCAGTTATTTTACTAAAATGAAGAAGAAAAGTGATAACGCCAGGCGCTATGGGGAATATGTTGATTTAATGAATTATCTGCAACATATATATCGTATTAATCTGAAAGGTAATTATCATAATTATGCCTCATCCAGTGATATTGCCCGCTTAGTTATCTTATATATGGAAGGAGGAATATATCTGGATGCTGATGTCGAATTGAGTGATACAAGCATAAAAAATATGCTTGACAGAGGAAGCGCTAGATTTGCCGATTTACGCCTTAAGTCTGATATAGGAATTGGTGATTGTAGTGGGCAAGGCTGGCAGTTTTTTGGTGCGCCATATAATAGGTTTGGCAATGCCATTATTGCCTCCCTTGCTCAATCAAAAGAGATTTTTAAAATTTTATTAAAAATGGCGATTCAGATAAAAAAACATCATCTGTCTATTCAAATGTATGAATCACCTAAAGCGGATGAAATCTGTAGAGTCAAAAGATTCAATAAATATCATGAGGTCGATAAGAGGGTCGATTTGGCACTGAAATTAAACAACGCTAACCAAATCAATCTGGATACAAGATGCGGTATACAAGATCCTGTATGGAGAACAGGCATTGATCCTCATCAACGTAATGTTGTATATAGTCGTGAGATTAGGCGAATTGATTATACGACTGACATGACAGGGCCTGATTTTATTGATAATCATCTTAACCCTCAACAAAACATAAACTTTCCCGGAAAATATCAACTAAGATCTAAAAATAAAAACGATGGCATGTTTAAAAATGTCAAGGATGATGCAGATTGGTCTTCTATTATAAAGAAAAAATACTCAGATGAAGATCCATTCACTTAGCATCTGATGGGAGTAAACAGCCTGAGGATTACCGCAACCCTTAATATCCCCAGGCTCTTCTGTTCCTTCGGCTTAACAAATCTCAATGGGTTTATCCTAAACCTATGACCGTAGTTACACCGACGCCACAAAATCCCCCTGTTGCCGCTCCACCAGTGTCAGAATGCTGTAAAGCGCCACCGGCTGTTGCTCCTGATTCAATACCTGTACATCCCACATGACAACACCATGTGGCTTATCTTCCGGGGTTTTCTGAACTTTCTTGACCTTCTTCTTGCACGTCAAACGAACCTGAATGGTATCACCGATTTTGACCGGCTCAATAAAGCGCAGATTCTCCATCCCATAGTTGGCAAGCACCGGCCCAACCGCACCATCAACAAACAAGCCCGCCGCTGCCGATACGATAAAATAACCATGTGCGACACGTTCACCAAACAGGGATTGCGCCGCACCGATTTTATCCATATGGGCATAAAAATGATCGCCACTCAGGCAGGCGAAATTCACAATATCCGCTTCCGTCACCGTCCGGCGGGCAGTCAGCAAACTTTCACCAATGTCAATCTGTTCAAAATATTTGCGGAATGGGTGTATCGGCTCTTCTTTCACTTTTGCGCCACGAACCCACTCACGGCCAATCGCAGCCAGCATACTTGGGCTGCCCTGGATCGCGGTGCGCTGCATATAATGTTTCACGGCACGCAAGCCACCCAACTCTTCTCCGCCACCGGCACGCCCCGGCCCACCATGTACCAGCATAGGCAGCGGAGAACCGTGCCCCGTGGACTCCGCAGACGCCGCTTCATCCAACACCAACATACGTCCATGAGCGCACGCTGTCGCACGGATCACCTGTAGCGCAATCTGCTCATCTGCCGTCACCAATGAACCCACCAAACTCCCCTGTCCCATCATCGCCAAGGCAATCGCCTGCCCGGTATCCTGATACGCCATTAATGTGGAAACCGGCCCAAAGGCTTCCGTGCTGTGTACCGCCTGATTTGTCATGGGATCAGCACAATAGAGCAACGTGGGCGGGTAAAATGCCCCATTGCGGTTGCTATTGCCTGTCAGCACCAATTTATCCAGTGAACCGCCACACAAAACCTCGCAGCCACTATCGCGCAACTCGTTAACCCTCGCCTGCACCTCATCACGCTGTTCTACATTAATCAACGCCCCCATGCGCACTTCCGGCAAGGTGGGATCACCGACTGTCACGCCTGCCAGTCGTTTGAGCAGCGCTTGTTTGACCGCTTCCATTTGGTTCGCGGGCACAATAATACGCCGGATAGCGGTACATTTCTGACCCGCCTTCACGGTCATTTCGCGGGTAACTTCCTTGATGAAAACACCAAATTCCGGCATATCAGGCGTCACATCCTCGCCTAAAATGCAGCAGTTGAGCGAATCCGCTTCCATCGTAAAAGAGATGGATTTTTCTATCAGCCGGGGATGGGCACGCAACTTTAATCCTGTCTGTGCCGAGCCGGTAAATGTCACGGCGTCCTGATAATCGAGATGATCGAACAGATCACCAATACCCCCGCAGATCAATTGCAATGCCCCTTCCGGTACCAGACCGCTGTCGATGATCATTTTCACCATCGCCTGTGTCAGTTGGGCGGATGCCGTCGCGGGTTTGATAATCGCCGGCATACCGGCCATCCACGTGGGCGCCAATTTTTCCAGCATCCCCCAACACGGAAAGTTAAACGCATTGATATGCAGTGCCACACCGGGACGGGAAGTCAGCACATGACGCGCCACAAACTGAGACTGCTTAGACAGCGGAATCATCTCATCCTCCGGCCACAGAGTATCATCCGGCAATTCACGCCCAGCTAATCCGGCATAAGAGAACAGTGTCGCGACGCCTCCCTCAATATCCACCCAACTATCCGCACGGGTTGCGCCCGTTTCTGTAGAAAGGGCATACAGCACTTCTTTGTTGGCGAGCAAGTGCTTTGCCACTGCTTTCATCATCTGTGCGCGTTGCTGGAATGTCATCGCAGCCAGCGCTTTTCCCCCCTTTTTACGGGCGTATTCTAAACTTTCGACCAAGGGTAAGCCTTCCGAAGAGACCTGATACAAGGCTTCTCCGCTGACTGCATGATGGATCGTTCTGGTATTGCCTTGCCCATCAGCCCAAGCGCCACAAAGGTAACTCGTTAACTGTTGCATTTTCTTCTCCATCGATTTAACCAATGAAACAATTTTGAAGTAACAGAATGCCATTTATGTATCACATATAGGATTGACAAAACCACTCATAAAATTAACAAAATAAAAACATCTTCGGCTGATCACTCATTAATATTCTTCCCATCATCCAATAAAAATAATTAACTCATTGTTTTTAAACGTAAATACATTCATATTGTGACATAAACAACAAATACACAGTTTTAATGTTTGCTATTTTTGTTACTAATTTGTAGATTTATGGTTACATAAGTGATTCGTTTTTATTTTTCATATCAATAATTAAGAATCATAATGGAGCCACCCATGACAACTGTTCCACTTCAGGAAGACCTTAATACAAAGAGCCTTGATGCACAGCGTTTTGACGCCAAAATAGCCGCAGATCTTTCGATTGAAGCCAAAGATTGGATGCCGGAAGCCTATCGCCAAAATCTGATACGCCAGATCGGCCAACACGCACACTCGGAAGTAGTCGGCATGTTACCGGAAGCCAACTGGATCACCCGCGCCCCGACACTGCGCCGCAAGGCGGTATTGCTGGCGAAAGTACAAGATGAAGCCGGGCACGGGCTGTATCTCTATAGCGCCGCCGAAACACTCGGCTGTTCCCGACAGGATCTCTACCAAAACCTGTTAGATGGCAAGATGAAATATTCCTCAATCTTTAACTATCCCACCCTCAGTTGGGCGGATGTTGGGGTGATTGGCTGGCTGGTGGATGGCGCCGCGATTGTTAATCAGGTTGCTTTGTGCCGTGCCTCTTACGGTCCCTACGCCCGCGCGATGGTAAAAATCTGCAAGGAAGAAAGTTTCCACCAGCGGCAAGGTTATGAGGCGGTAACCGTGCTGGCAAAAGGCAGTGAAGCCCAACGCGCCATGTTGCAGGATGCCATTAACCGCTTCTGGTGGCCGACCTTGATGATGTTTGGCCCCAATGACAGTGATTCCCCCAACAGCGTCCAGAGCATGGCATGGAAAATCAAGCGATCCAGCAATGATGAACTGCGGCAAAAATTCATCGATAACACCGTACCTCAGTTGGAAACCTTGGGCATGACAGCTCCCGATCCGGATCTGGCCTGGGATGAAGCAACGGGGCATTACCGTTTTGGTGAAATCAATTGGGACGAATTTTATCACGTGCTGAAAGGACAAGGGATCTGCAATCACGAACGTCTGGAATCCAAACGCCGAGCCTGGGAAAACGGGAGTTGGGTACGTGAAGCGGCTTTTGTTCACGCCCTGAAACGGCGTCGGAATTAGGAGAGTCATCCAATGAACGATACCAATTGGCCACTGTATGAAGTGTTTGTCCGTAGTAAACAAGGACTAGCGCACCGTCATGTCGGCAGTCTTCATGCGGCAGATGATCGAATGGCGCTGGAAAACGCACGCGATGCCTACACCCGGCGCAATGAAGGCTGCTCCATTTGGGTAGTGAAATCCCGCTATCTGGTGGCTTCACAACCGGAAGATCGCGGCGCTTTTTTCGAACCCTCGGAGGACAAGATTTACCGTCATCCGACTTTCTACGCCATTCCTGACAGCATCAAGAATATGTAGGGGGTGAGAATATGAAGATACTCAGCGTTTCATCCCCCAAACAGGCTCTGTTCAACTATGTTCTCCGTCAGGGAGATACGCCGCTGGTTCTGGCACAACGTCTGTGTGAGTGGTGTGGACATGCGCCAGAGCTGGAAATTGACCTCGCCCTGTCCAATATCGGCCTCGACCTGTTGGGGCAAGCCCGCCATTTCCTCAGCTACGCCGCCACCCTTGCTGGAACCGGGCGGGATGAAGATCATCTGGCGTTTGGGCGTAATGAGCGCGAATTCCTCAACCTGCTGCTGGTGGAACAGCCCAATGGCGGCTTTAACGACACACTGGTACGCCAGTTTTTTATCGATGCCTATCACGTCCTGCTGCATCAGGCGCTAAGCCAAAGCCGTGATCCCCAGTTGGCGGCGATCAGCGCCAAGTCGTTGAAGGAAGTGGAATATCACCTGAGATTCAGCCGGGGCTGGATGATCAGATTGGGGGATGGCACCGTACTGAGCCACGAAAAAATCCAGCAATCTGTCAATCAACTGTGGCGCTTTACCGGTGAACTCTTCCAGTGCGACGAAATTGAGCAACAACTGGCAGAAGAAGGGGTTGCCGTTGATCCCGGCACCCTGCATGAACCGTGGCGGCAAATCATCAACGAAACGTTCGCCGCAGCCGCGTTAGCCGTGCCACAGGCATCGCCCTATCGACAAGGCGGCAAACAAGGGTTGCATACGGAACATTTTGGCTACCTGTTGGCGGAAATGCAGTACCTGCAACGCACCTACCCCAACTGCAATTGGTGACAAAAACAGAGACTAATGGGAGGCGATCATGGCACAGCAAGGCAACACACGCTTTCATTCGGCAATTTTGCATTCAGCAATACAGCCGCCGGAAATTCATCAAATCTGGCAATGTCTCCAGCAAATTGCTGATCCTGAACTGCCTGCGCTCTCCATTACCGATCTCGGCATGATACGGGCGGTGACGCCGTTACAAAACGGCTGGCAGGTGACCTTGACTCCAACCTATTCCGGCTGTCCCGCGACGGAATACCTGATCGGGATCATTCAGGAAACCCTGGCGCAAGCCGGCTTTTCTCCGGTGCGTATTGAAGTCAGCCTAACCCCTGCGTGGACCACAGACTGGATAAATGCAGAGGCCAAACAACGCTTGCGTGTATCCGGCATAGCCCCGCCTCAGGGGTTGGTTTGTGAAAAAACGGCGGACATAGAACCTATCACCTGTCCGTACTGTGGCAGCCATGTAACAGAAAAAATCAGCGAATTCAGTTCCACAGCCTGCAAAGCGCTCTATCGCTGTCGCGATTGTTTGGAACCGTTTGATTATTTCAAATGTCTCTAACGAAGGAGTAGAGGAAAATGTCTGTTTTTCATAGACACAGATTTCATCGATTAACGATTGCTGCCATCGAACGAGAAACACCGGATGCCGTGACCGTCACCCTGTATGTTCCCGATGCGTTGAAAAACCATTTCTGCTACCACGCCGGCCAACACCTGACACTCAAGGCGACCGTCAATAACGAAGAACTACGCCGTTGCTACTCCATCTGTAGCTCACCGCTGGAGGGCGTATTACAAATTGGCGTCAAGGCTATCTCTCAGGGCCGTTTTTCAACCTTTATCAACCAGCAACTCAAAGTCGGGGATGAGCTGGACGTCATGCCGCCACAGGGCAGTTTCGGCCATCACCCCCATAGCCATCCCCCCAACACAGGCCAACCGGGGCATTATCTGGCTGTCGCCGCCGGTTCGGGTATCACCCCTATTTTATCAATCATCAAAAGTACGCTGGCACTGAAACCCGATAGCACTTTTACCCTGATTTATGGCAATCGCACCAGCCGCTCCGTGATGTTCAAAGAAGCGCTGGCCGATCTCAAAAATCGCTACCTGTGCCGTTTTCAGGTGCTGTACCTATTCAGTCAGGAAGCCACCGACAGCCCGCTGTTTAACGGACGCATTGATACGGAACACCTGAACCGCATCGGCAAAACCTTGCTCAATTTTGCCCAATTTGATCAGGCTTTTCTTTGTGGGCCAGAAGCCATGTTAGACCATGCCCATTCTGCGCTGGAGCTGGCGGGAATACCTGCCGGACACATTCATAGTGAACGTTTCAATACCGAACAAGCCCAAAAAACCGCGATGGGTTCCCCTCCTGCCAATCTTGCAGGACGCAGTGAAACCTGCGTTGAGATCCATCTGGATGGCCGCACCCTCAACATTGTCATGCACGCTGACGACGACAGCATTCTTGATGCCGCACTGCGCCAGGGGGCAGACTTGCCCTACGCCTGCAAAGGAGGAGTATGCGCAACCTGTAAATGCCAACTTAAATCCGGCGAAGTGAACATGAGAGTGAACTACAGCCTTGAGCCAGAACAATTGGCGGCTGGCTATATCTTAAGTTGCCAGTCATGGCCGAAAGGTGATGGCGTCATTGTGGATTTCGATGTCTAGTCAAAAGTGAGGAGCCACCATGAATCAGGAATGGATTTTATGCCACCAGCAGCAAAGAGTACGTACATTAACCCTAAACCGGCCAGAAGTCCGCAATGCCCTCAGCAATGACTGCCTGGAACAACTCGTGCAGCAATTGGAACACACGGAGGCGGATAACGAAACAGGCGCCATTGTTATCACGGGATCATCACACTGTTTTGCGGCAGGTGCCGATCTGAGAGAACTGCAACAACAAAGCGTTGCAACCACCATGACGGATCGCCGTCCCCAGCTCTGGCAACGCTTAAACAATATCAGCAAACCGCTGATTGCCGCCGTCAATGGCTACGCACTGGGCGCTGGCTGCGAACTGGCGTTGGCGTGTGATCTGGTGATTTGTGGCGAAAACGCCCGCTTTGGCCTGCCAGAAATCACTCTGGGGCTGATACCGGGGGCGGGGGGAACGCAGCGCCTCATTCGCAGCGTCGGTAAGGCACTGGCTTACCAGATGGTACTGACTGGCGAGGCTATCCAGGCTCAACTGGCCCAAGAGGCGGGGCTGGTCAGCGAAGTGTGCCCTGATGCCCTGACATTAGAACGTGCAGAACAGATTGCCCAACGCATCAGTGAATTTTCCCCTCTGGCACTGCGGGCGGCCAAAGCTGCCCTCAAAACCGCACACGAAACCAGCCTGTCACAAGGGCTACTCACCGAACGCCAACATTTTGTTGCCCTCGCGGGCACAACCGATCGTCAGGAAGGCATCACCGCTTTTCTGGAAAAACGTAAACCAACATTCAAAGGGTTCTGACCGATGGAAAACATGTCAATGGTACTCACTGATATTACAGCAGGTGTCCTGAGCATTACTCTCAACCGTCCAGAATGCCTCAATAGCTTTAACGAGGAACTGCATCAACAATTAAGTCAGGCCATGAACATTGCCGAACAGGATGAATCAGTACGCGGTGTCCTGCTCACCGGCGCCGGACGCGGCTTCTGTGCCGGACAAGATTTAAATGATCGCAATGCTATCATTTCGGATGGGGGTATCCCCGATCTCAGCCAATCCATTGAACGCTACTACAATCCGCTCATCCGGCGCATGACTTCCTTACCTAAGCCCATTATCTGCGCCGTCAACGGCGTAGCCGCCGGTGCCGGTGTCTCCCTTGCTCTGGCCTGTGACATTGTCATCGCCTCCCGTACAGCCAGCTTTATTCAAGCTTTCTGTCGCATTGGCCTGATGCCCGATTCTGGCGGTAGCTGGTTCCTGCCTCATAAGATTGGGCACGCACGGGCAATGGGAATGGCGCTCCTGAGCGACAAAATCAGCGCCGAACAGGCACTGGACTGGGGGATGATCTGGCAGGTCGTTGAGCCGGAAGAGTTGGAAGATAAAAGCCGGCAACTGGCACAACACCTTGCCACCCAACCGACCATCGCTCTTGGCTGCATCAAGCAAGCCACTTATGCTGCGGCAACGCATTCACTGGAACAACAGCTTAATCTCGAACGTGATTTACAACAGCTGTGCGGGCATAGCGAAGATTTCCGCGAAGGGGTGAATGCGTTCATTGAAAAACGCCAGCCAACGTTCAAGGGGAAATGATCATGAACACGCCTCACCTCCACGGCCCCATCGCCGTCATTGGGGCGGGCACAATGGGTATCGGCATTGCTCAGGTCGCCGCGCAAGCAGGACATTCCATCCTGCTGTTTGATGCCAATCGCGAGGCGGCAGATCAGGCACTGGATAATTTGCGCGACCGACTGCATCACCGCGTGGAAGCAGGCAAAGCAGACGCCAGTGCAACAAAAGCCCTGTTACGGCGCATCACACCGGTGAATTCGTTACATGCACTGGCACCGAGTGATCTGGTCATTGAAGCGATTGTCGAACAATTGGACGCCAAACAGCATCTTTTCCAACAACTGGAAGCTATCTGTTCACATCAAACCCTGTTTACCAGCAACACCTCATCATTATCGATTACCGCCATTGCCGGTGTTCTGTCGGCACCACAGCGCATGGCAGGGCTACACTTTTTCAACCCCGCCCCACTGATGAAGCTGGTGGAAATTGTGCAGGGGCTGGAAACCTCGCTGCAAACCGTGGCGACGCTTACTACCCTCATGGCCGACTGGCAAAAACAGCCCGTGATTTGCCGTTCTACACCCGGGTTTATCGTCAACCGTATCGCCCGCCCATTCTATGCTGAAGCCCTGCGCGCACTGGAAGAGCAGATTGCCGCTCCCGCTACGCTGGATGCTGTTCTCAAAGAATCCGGGGGGTTCGCGATGGGACCATTACAACTGATGGATTTGATAGGCCATGACGTTAATTACACCGTCACGGAATCCCTGTTCCATGCTTTCTATTGCGATCCCCGCTTCCAGCCTTCACTGCGGCAGAAAGAACTGGTGGAGGCCAATCATCTCGGACGAAAACGCGGCCGTGGTTTTTACCGCTATGACATAAAAGGCAACAAAGGAAAAAAAGAGACTCAGCGGCAACCCCAAATAGCACTGAAACATTTTCATGCCAAAGCCGATGTCAAAGAAAGCAAAGCACAAAAGCAGCCCATGCGGATCAAGGCGACCGGCCATTGGACAGTCTTGCCGCACTTCGTTGCCCTGTTACAACAACCTGAGTTGCAGCAGCAATATGGGATCACTTTCGAAGAAAGCCAAAATGACCGATTCCACTCCCCGACGTTGCAGATTGATGACATTCAATTGACACTGACCAAAGGGAGAAGTTGTTCCCAAATTGCGGATGAAGTCAGATCACCCGTGATGCAGTTTGATCTTTCTGCCAATCATCAATCGGCTTCCATCATCACGCTCAGTGCCGCCTGCCAGAATACGCCCCAACAGACAGCAAAGGTGATCAGTTTCCTGCAATCCCTCGGCAAGCAAGTGATCCTCCTGCCGGATTACCCCGCCCTGTTAACAATGCGTACTGTCGCCATGCTGTGCAATGAAGCGCTGGATGCCGTCAACAAAGGCATTGCCAGTGCCGAAGATATCGATCTGGCGATGCGCTACGGTATGAACTATCCCATCGGCCCACTGGCATGGGGAAAACAATTGGGCTGGAAGCACATTCTTACCACACTGGAAAACTTACAAAAATTCTACGGTGAGCCTCGTTACCGCCCTGCGCCCTTGCTGCGCCAGCTCGCGGCGGGACATACCCAACGCCTCCACCAGCAGACCCAAAAACACCAGAAAGGGAGCGACCATGCAAGATAGCGATAATAACGATAACACGGCAAGTCAACGGGCTCGCCGCCATATTGAAGCCATGTATGCCCAAGATGCCTGCGCTCAAGAGATGGGAATGCACATCGAGCGTATCGATGTCGGATTCGCCCAGCTCAGCATGCAGATCATGCCCAACATGCTCAATGGCCATCAAAGTTGTCACGGTGGCATTCTGTTCAGCCTGGCGGATACCGCGTTTGCCTACGCCTGCAACAGCGAGGGGCTGGCCGCCGTCGCGTCCAGTGGCAGCATTGATTTTATTCGTCCGGCCTTAGCGGGCGATCACCTTACGGCTACCGCTTCCGTGCAGTATCAGGGGAAAACCACGGGCTTGTACGATGTGGAAATCACCAATCAAAACGGCAAGCCGGTGGCTTTTTTTCGCGGCCATTCCCATCGCCTCAGTCAGCCTATTTTGACCAAGGGAGCACAATCATGAGCCACGCATTTATCTGTGATGGGATACGCACCCCTATCGGGCGTTATGGCGGGGCGCTGGCCGGCCTGCGGGCTGACGATCTGGCCGCCTTGCCGCTGCGGGCATTGATGGCGCGTTATCCGGCACTGGATTCGGCGCAAATTGATGACGTGATCCTCGGCTGCGCCAATCAGGCCGGGGAAGATAACCGCAACGTCGCACGCATGGCCGTATTGCTGGCGGGATTACCCGATTCGGTCTCCGGCACCACCATCAACCGGTTGTGCGGCTCCGGTTTGGATGCACTGGCTTTCGCCGCGCGCAGCATTAAATCCGGCGATGCCCAATTGATTTTGGCCGGTGGCGTTGAATCCATGACCCGTGCCCCTTTTGTGATGAGCAAAGCAGACAGTGCATTCAGCCGACAGGCTGAGATCTTTGATACCACGCTGGGCTGGCGATTTATTAACCCGTTGATACAGCAGCAATTCGGCACAGACTCCATGCCAGAAACAGCAGAAAACGTCGCTGCCAGGTTTCAAATTAGCCGTGATGACCAGGATGCCTTCGCCCTGCGCAGCCAGCTGCGTGCCACCAGCGCCCAACAGCGCGGTAGACTAGCCGAGGAAATCCTCCCTGTGACTCTGCCATCAATCAACAAAAACAGCGTAGCTACGGTCATCTCACAGGATGAACATCCCCGGCCAGAAACAACGCTCGCACAACTGCAACAACTCAAAACCCCATTCCGAGAGGGCGGCACCATTACCGCCGGCAATGCTTCCGGCGTCAACGATGGCGCGGCGGCACTGATTATCGCCTCAGAAACGGCGGTAGTACGCCAAGGGCTGACACCACGGGCACGCATCGTCGCAACCGCAACCTGTGGCGTAGAACCACGCATCATGGGGATCGGGCCACTGCCTGCGACCCGCAAGGTGCTGGAACTCACCGGCTTAACCCTAAACCAAATGGATATTATTGAGCTGAACGAGGCATTCGCCGCGCAGTCACTGGCGGTCATGCGCCAACTGGGACTGCCGGATGATGCCGAACACGTCAACCCGAACGGAGGCGCAATTGCCTTGGGGCATCCTCTGGGGATGAGCGGCGCCCGCCTCGCACTGACCGCCACCCTTGAACTGGAGCGCCGCGCCGGACGCTACGCCTTGTGCACCATGTGTATTGGCGTAGGGCAAGGCATTGCCATGATTATTGAACGCATTAACTGATACGCACTGATCTGACTTCACCAACACCGGCAATAACGACCTATGACGACCGACAACGACGTGCACATAACGACAAAAGCCACCTGTTACAAACAAATCAACAAAAGGACAGGAAACGATGAGCAACCGCGTACAAAATCTAAAAAAATCCTCTGAACACCCTGATTCCATTGAGTTTGCTTCACGTGATGAGCTTCAGGCATGGCAACTTCAACAAATAAAATGGACTCTCAACCACGCTTACAATAACGTCCCCATGTACCGCCACAAGTTTGATGCGGCGGGTATCCATCCGAGTGATTTCAGGCAACTCGATGACATCAGCCAATTTCCTTACACCACCAAACAAGATCTGCGGGAACATTATCCTTTTGGCACCTTCGCCGTCCCGATGGAGCAAGTAGTACGCATTCACGCCTCATCCGGCACCACAGGAAAACCGACTGTCGTCGGTTATACCCAACGGGATATCGACAATTGGGCGAACATCATCGCCCGTTGCCTGCGCTGTGCCGGTGCCAGTGCCAAAGACAAAGTTCACATCGCCTACGGTTACGGATTGTTCACGGGGGGCTTAGGCGCACACTATGGTGCCGAACGACTGGGAGCGACAGTCATTCCGGTGTCCAGTGGTAACACCGTAAGACAGGCGCAACTGATTATGGATTTCAAGCCTGATGTTATCATGATGACACCCTCTTACTGTCTGACCTTACTGGATGAGCTGGAGCGACAAATGGGTGGAGATGCCAGCCCATGCTCCTTACGGGTGGGTATCTTTGGCGCAGAACCCTGGACAACCGCTCTGCGTACTGAAATTGAAACACGTATGGGCATCAAGGCGCTGGATATCTACGGCCTGTCCGAAGTCATCGGGCCGGGCGTTGCGATGGAATCACAGGAACACGCTGACGGCTCTACGATTTGGGAAGATCATTTCTACCCTGAAGTGATTCATCCTGACCACCTGAGTAATCTGGCGGATGGCGAAACGGGAGAACTGGTTCTCACGACGCTGACCAAAGAAGCCATGCCGATAATCCGTTACCGCACCCGCGATCTGACCCGCTTATTGCCCGGTACGGTACATAATATGCGCCGCATAGCCCGGATCACTGGACGTTCCGATGACATGCTGATTATCCGTGGCATCAACCTATTTCCATCACAGGTAGAAGAACAGATCATGCGCATCAAAGCGCTATCACCGCACTATCAATTAGAAATAAACCGTGTCGGCAATTATGATCAATTATCCATCAAGGTCGAACTGAAAGAACCCGACCGGTTGAACCATCAACAACGCAGCGACATCTGTCAGCAGTTGCGCCATAACATTAAATCCATGACAGGACTCAATACCGACGTCAGCCTTGTCAACCGCGGAGAGATTCCCCGTTCAGAAGGGAAAGCGGTGCGGGTGATTGATAATCGGCCACGCGAATAGCCTTTGTTTTTTCTAAGTGTATCGATTAAGCCCATTTATACCGTTATGCTAATGTCATGACACACTTTATGAGCAAATTACAGAAACTATGGCACACAAACTTGACGACTTTATTCGGCACGCCCTCAATGCACAGCCCATCAGCGGGACATCGCTGATCATCTCCTTATACGGCGATGCACTCAGCCACCGTGGCGGTGAAGTCTGGCTCGGCAGCTTAAGTCGCTTGCTGGAACCGATGGGGTTTAGTGACCGTTTCGTGAGGACATCCGTATTCAGGCTGCAAAAAGAGGGATGGCTTACTGTGGAAAAATTGGGGCGACGCAGTTATTACCATATCGCCGAACGGGGCATAAATCAGTTTCGTCATGCAGAGGACAAAATCTATCTCAGTGAGCAACCGGAATGGGATGGCAAATGGGATCTACTCCTCCTGGAAGGCGTCGCTAAGAACGCGCGTACCCGCCTGAAAAAAGCGCTAGGCTGGCTTGGGTTCGCCCAATTTAACAGTAGCCTGATGGCCGCCCCAGGCAGTCCGCAAAGAGACATTCCCACGCTATTGGGGGAACTCAATGCCAGCGATTCAGTCATCTATTTCCGGGCTGATTATCCTTACCCGCGTTCGGAACAGAGCCTGAAAGAACTTGTCTCTGTCAATTGGTCACTGGAACAGGTATCACAGCACTATCACGAATTTATCGTTTTCTTCCGCCCGTTGATGGCACTGCTGCGGGATTGCCATGAAGGCGACCTGACACCAGAGCGCTGTTTCCAGCTACGCCTGTTACTCATCCACTTTTACCGCCGCATCGTCCTGCGTGATCCCCTGCTGCCGAATGCCCTGCTACCCGCACAATGGGAAGGGCAGATTGCCCGTAATTTGTGTATCAATATTTATCAGCGTATTGACCTTGCCGCGACACGCTATGTCAGTGAATGTTGCGAAACCACCATTGGTCAATTACCTCAGCCCACTGCGGCGTATTATCGACGTTTTGGTGGTTTACACAGTGAAATGAACATCTATTCCCAGTAGATTTCGAGAGGAAAAACCATATCGAAGCTCATCTATTATGTCGCCGCCACAATGGATGGTTATATTGCGACTGAAAACCATGAATTAGATTGGTTATATGATTGTCCACCCGGTGATGATGCCACGCCTTATAATGCGTTTTATCAGAATATCGGTGTCACAATTATGGGAGCTGGCACCTATGAGTGGATAATAAAAAATGCCGCAGCCAAAGGAAAAGATGTTTGGGTGATTGGAGGAGGCAAAACTGCCGCCAGTTTTGCCGATGCAGGAGAGTTACAACAACTGTTTATTACCACCATTCAGGTAGTTTTAGGCTCTGGCCTTCCTGTCCTGCCCGTGAGTCAAACGGTTTATGTAACGCCGAATAAGCAGCGATGTTTACGCAATGGTGCAATTGAAACCATCATGGATATTACAGTAACGAAATAGATAACCACCTGTATTCCAATCCTTATTTTTTGGCGATAACCGTCTGCGGGTTGGAACGCAAATATTTATCAATCTTGTAACGCATTAATTATTTCGCATCCAGTACGGGAATATTATCCGGTCGCGATATTATTTCATTTCCGACAGAATAAAAATTTAAATAACAAGATATATAAAAAATAAAACGGTGAAATAAACAACTTTCTTCAATTAACGGTCTTACATATAGAAGTTGTTTAAATATCGCGCTAAAATTATTAAATTTCTTTAATTATTAACTTATTATCGTTATACCACCCTTGCTAGCCGATATATTCGTCGTTTAGCCAGAACACAGGAAGGAAACGAATGAACAGGGTAATGAATACCATCAATCAATTGTTTGATCGTTCAGGTCTGGTCTTTACACTTATTACCGAAAACTTACCTGAACAAACCTTTGCTGTCGTGGATTTTTCCCTTACCGAATCGCTGTCATCCCCCTTTCGGTTGGAAGCCACGCTAACCTGTCAAACTCCTGAGATTGACTTTGCCGATGTCCTCGACCGGGATGCCGCTTTTGCCGTGCATCGCAATGGGCAAATTGAGCGGCAAGTCACCGGAATGGTGACACAGTTTTCCCTGCTTTCCACGGGACGTCACTGTAGCCACTATCATATGACTATTCAGCCGCCGTTATGGCGTGCCTCCTTACGGGTCAATAGCCGAATTTTCCAAAATCAATCGGTTATGGATATTGTAGAGACGCTGCTCAAGGAAAACGGCATCAGTCGTTTTTTCTTTGCATTCGGCTACAAACATCCACCACGGGAGTTTTGCGTTCAATACGATGAAAGTGATCTGGCCTTTATCCAGCGCTTGCTGGCTGATGAAGGTTTTTTTTACTACTTTGTTTTCGATCAGGATCAACATGAGCAACGCATTGTCTTTCATGACTCCTGCCTGTCCCTGAATCAAGTGATTACCGTTCCCTACCGCCCTGAAACCGATACAACGGGTGAAACAACCTGCATTCGTCAGTTCCAATGGTCGGAAAAAGTCGGCGTTGCCAGTATTACGACCAAAGACCGCACCTTCAAGAATCCACGCTGGAATCGGGAATTTTGGTATGAAGGCCGTAATCTGCAACATCAGCGACGGCTGACCAGCTATCACTATTACGATTTCCCCAGCCGTTTTAAAGATGATGATTTAGGGCAACGGGCGAGCCAATACCGTCTGGAATACCTGCGGCGGGATACCCAGCGTGGCAGCGGTCAGGGCGATTGCTTCGCTATGTGGCCGGGGCAGTTGTTTGTTCTGACTGACCATCCCAGAGACGCCTTTAACGATCAGTGGCAGCTTATCCAAATCACCCATTCAGGACGACAATCACAGGCGGACGCAACCCAGTCCGGCGATAGCGGTACGTGGCTGTCCAATCAATTTACCTTCACCAGCCGGAAAACCTCTTATCGCCCTTCTCCCTATCCTAAGCCTAAGATGGAAGGCCCGCATATCGCAACAGTGGTCGGGCCGGAAGGGGAAGAAATCTTTTGCGACGAATATGGGCGTGTCCGTATTCAGTTTGACTGGGACAGATACGGCGAATTTGATGACCGTAGCTCTTGCTGGGTCAGGGTCAGCCAGGCCTGGGCCGGGCAACTGATGGGCATGATTGCCATTCCCCGTATTGGTCACGAAGTATTGGTGGATTTTGTCCACGGTGATCCTGACCAACCCATTATTGTCGGGCGCGCTTACCACGCGCTCAACATTCCCCCCAATCGCCTGCCAATGGCAAAAACGCAAATGTCGATCCGCTCCAAGACCCACAAAGGAGAAGGATTTAACGAGTTGCGCTTTGAAGATGAAAAAGATCGCGAAGAGATTTTTATCCACGCCCAAAAGAATCTGTCCATTCAGGTACGCAATTCACGTGGGGAACGCATTAACTATGACCGCACCACCAGTATCGGTCATGACGATGAACTGGTCATCGCCAATAACCGTAAAGTCACCGTAGAAGGGCAACAAGATCATAAAACCACGGGCAACTATCTTGAGCAGATAGACGGTGATCGATCACTGCACGTCAAAGGCGACCTGATTGAGAAAATTCAGGGGGTGATCAGTGTGGATGCCCAAGGTGATATCACGCTGCAAAGTGGCAGTAAAATTACGCTGGGCGTCGGCGGGAATTTTATCGTACTGCACGCAGGCGGTATTGATATCAAAGGTGCCGCCATCAACCTCAATTCTGGCGGCAGCCCCGGTGATTTACTGGCACCCGCTAATCCTGCCATCCTGCTTGCGGCGGCAAGCGAAGGTTCGATGTTTGTCGCTCACTGCCCAATGAAAGAGGAGGAGAAACAGGAATGAGTCAGGAAATACTTTACGCCATTATTGATGGTGCAGCAGAAGCGGATCTGTTTTTGACGCTGGAGCGTTATGATCCTCCTTCTGCCTGCCTGTATGGCGAACCGCTCCAGCCAGAACTGGTTAAAATAGCGCCTTATCTGGTACAGGTGGATGAGAAAGTCAAAATCTGGCTGGAATGCCGCAAAACACCGTGGGGAATTTTCGTCCACAGTGCAGCAGATATGAAAACCCTGCGCCAGCATTTAAGGAAATACCTGCAAGTGCTGCTTCCTCAGCAGGAAAAGCCGGTATTTTTTCGCTTTTATGATCCGCGCAATATCTGGGATTTTCTCGGCGTGCTAAGTGATTGGGAAGTGCATTGCTTTTTGGGGCCGATTACGCGTATCACCACACTCTATCTTGAAACAGAGCGCACAGATAACTTTGCCAAGATGAGAGAACCTTTTCCTATCGGTGCAACCAGCAAGCGTAAAATGCTTGCCATTTTGCAGGTTCAATTAGATCAAATCCAGTCACTTTTTACTGAGCGTTATATTGAGAAATTAGCCAACCTGATCCCTGACTGGCTGGAAAAAGCGCCTTTTGATTTTATTCCTCATATCGATACCGTGGAATGCGCCCGGCATTTTTTTGAGTGGTTCAATCAAATTGATATTACGGATGATCGCAACGTGCGCGGATTACTCCAGCTCTTTATCACGCGGCACTACTTTTCTATTGATGACCTGCCGGCGGCCATCTATTCCCGCCTGACCGAATACAACCAGTCAGGGCATATGCGGGCAGAAAGTTTGCTCATTCAGGAACTGGGGCAAGTTCCCCTTTAAAAAACGGAGAAAACAGCATGGGAAATGCAGTCAAAATTGGTGATATCGGTACAGAACATGGGAATTGTTCAGCCACCCCCGTGATTAGCGGTGCCAGCACGGTTAAGGTTGACGGCGCTTATCTGGCAAGGCAGGGCGATGCACTCGCCCCTCATTCATCACACTCAAGATCGATAGCAGGCGGCTCCGGCTCCGTGTTTATCGAGGGAAAACCCGCCGCCAGAACCGGTGATGCGGTTGATTGCGGTGGCGTGGTGATCGGTGGCGGCAGCGTCAATATTGGTTAAGGAGATAAAAATGACGTCAACAAAAGCGGGTTCAGCAATATGTGGTTGTGATAATCCGGATGATTGTACTCATCGGATTGATATTACCTTGGGTGATAAGACGATGAGTTATCAGCAGTTCTTATTTCCATATCAGCTTGATTATGTTATTGATAAGCCGGAGAAAGATAAGGTATCGCAAGTCCCTGTCACATTAAATTCTGTCAGCAAAGGCTGCATATCCAATAATTCAGATTGCCCAATCGGAAACTTATTCGATGAAAAAAATCAGCCAATTGCACAATTTTCCCCCAAAAAATCGTATACAGGGAACTTAATCTACTCAAAGAAAACTGACGCTTTTTCTGTTATTGATAATAGCCCTATCGTTCTTTTACGTCGTTTTCTCGAAAGGGATTTTTACTCGCATACAGAAAAGGAAAGTTATTATGTTCGGGTGGATGAATGTGCCGGAAAGCCCTTAGTCGATAAAACCATCAATATACCTGAAAGTATTCGAAGAATGACTTTGGGAAATAAGACCATCTTAGGCACAAACATTCATTTATATCTTAATGAAAAACAGGAAATTAACGTTACTCTCGGGGCAGCAGAAGAAATTGAAAAATTTACCGACGAACAAAGGAGGCAACAGCAAAAAGAGGTTAATAAACAGAACGGACTGCGGCATAGAGGGTCACATGGATGGCGCAGAAACACCAATCCTTATGAGGTTCGTAATTCATTAACGATTACGGGGGAAATTACGGCCGAAAAAGGGGCAGAAACCCGTAGCTGGTCAAAAGAGCTTGAGTTTGAGTTCAAAAAAGGCACAAAGAAATTAGGTCCAATAGATAGCGCCATTGATGGCATCGGCAAAATTAATAGCATGCTTGCATTTGGACATGATCAAAGTAAGTTTCGGGTGGTTAACTTAGATCTTATCTATCCTGCAATTAACATTCGTGGAAGCTATGAACTTTCACATAGCGATAAATATAAACTCTTCTATAAATTTAATGCTGATATTACTGCTACACCATTAATAGGCTTAGAGCTACGAGCTGATGTTCTGCAAATATTTGCAGCCTATTTTAAACTCGATAAAATTGTTGCTGATATACGCGAAGCAGGAGAAACCTTCGAGCAAGAGGTCAAAAAAGATAAGAATGGTGCATTTTATGGTGTGCAGTTGGATCTGATTCTCAGCGGTGACCTGAGCGTTATGTTTGGTTGGGAGTCTGACGATAAAGGAGAGTGGTCTTTTAAAAAAGACACCGTATTAGAAGCCGGATTTGGTATTAGGGCTGAAACGAATATTCGCGGTGGTGTGCGTTATTATGCTGTTTATGGGTATTTTGATGCATCTGCACAAATTTCAGCTAAAGTCAATGTCGCTCTAGAGTCGACAGAAAAGAGCATGGAGTTAGTATTTTATCATGATGGGATTAAGGCATCGGCGAGTGTGAAATATGGGGCAAGCATTAAACCAGGAAAAGATGATGATGAATGGGAAGTACCTATAGGAAATGAAGATGAACCAATTGAAAAAGACTGGATATTTCAAGAACCACTGCCAAAAGAAAAATCAACTTACAGGATCTCTTTGGAATAGTTTATTATTTTTTTTATTTCTAATGACAATAAAAACAGCATCAGGTAAATCAAACATGGAACATAAATATCTCGTCTCATTTAATACACAGCGTAGCCTGTGTGTTCTAAAGGTAAATGGGATGTTAATGCTAGAAAATACATCTTCACGAACCGGTACAGAATCCAGTGGTTATAATATATCCGCATTTTTGGAAAATGGTTATAATACTTTGGAATTACTAATGGGGCGTATACCCGCTGATAGACATACAGATAAATTTCATCCAGAATCATGGTGTGAAGCAACAATCAGAAAACTTTCTTCACATGATGAAAAAGGAGAAATGATTAGTAATATAAAATTAAATGTGGATGATAATGGAAATGTCGTAACTAAAAACTCAATAAATTCAAATGAGAAATTTGATTACGCAAATATTTCAATGAAGAAAGGAGAAAAAAACATATTCGTAGCTCAAAAAACGTTTTCAGTAAATAACTTACCAAATTGGATGTGGACAAAGGCTACACCTGTTACTGAGAATGACTTACCCTCTATAAAAGCAATATATCAGGAAATCAGTAATACTTTTTCTAGCCGTAATTTGGATAAAATATGGAAAATGAGCCAACCAGCTTGGGAAGAGTGGGCTATAGCAGATAATAGTAGCGCTAAAATATTTTTTGATTCTATGGGTTTTGAAGAAGACATAAGTGGTAATTCTGTTATTAAAGAACCTGATTGGGATAAATATAAATTGGTTAGTTATAAAAATGGCCGATTATTCCGTCTTGAAAAAGGTGTGAGAGGCTCTTCACCCATTATTTTTCACAACAAGAAAAACGGAGGAGATACTACTTATAGTCCTTATTTATCCATTATTAACGGAAAAATTGTTATAGCAAGGTAATTAACTGAGTTGGCTAATTAGGTTCTGTTATTAAATAATCTGATTGGCCAAATATCAAAGTCTCCTGATGATATAGAAATAAAATGGAGAAATAAAAAATGAATAGATACTTTGAAAAGCACAGTATAAAAACAAATCATACTATCAAGTTTCTTTGGGTTAGTGTTTTATTTTTTGCATGTACTTTATCAAATAATGCATTAGGGAAATCTAAAATGGACTATAAATATTTACTCTCAATGAACACAAGTAAGAGTTTTTGCTATTTAAGCGTAAATGGTATGCCGGCTATGGATAATCGCGGTGCGGGTACACATGGTGTTCAATCCAGTGGTCTAAATGCAACTGCTTTTCTGGAAAATGGTAAGAATACCATAGAATTACTTTTTAAGGATAGAACATCTGAAAAATCAAATAAATTTGATCCCAACGCCCGGTGTGAAACCACATTAAAAAAAGTATCCGCTTTCGGTGACGAGGAAATAATCAGTCATATCAAATTGACTGTCGATAAGGAGGGCAACCCCCTAACATCAGAGTCACTTAATCAAATAGAAAGAACAGGATCAGAGTTTGCATTCACGGGGATGGCAACCACTCCTGGTGATGAAGGCTTTTACAAGGCAAGAAAATCATTTAACCTGAATGGATTACCCGACTGGATGTGGACGAAAGCGCGTCCGGTGACAGAAAATGACCTCCCTGAAATTAAAAATTTCTATCAAGAAATTCTCAATACTCTTGCACATAAGGATCTCGATAAATTATGGAAAATAAGTCAACCAGCATGGGAAGAATGGGCAATGGCGGATAATAGCAATCCCAGAGTATTTTTTGATTCAATGAATTTTGAAAGATTGACTGATAGCAAGATATATACCCCAAGACTGTTTCCTAAATGGCAAGATTACAGATTAGTCAAGTATAAAGAAGGGCGGCTATTTCGTTTAGAAAAAGGGAATTTCGGCCGCTCTCCAATAATAATGGATAAGAATGGAACTGAGTATATTTATACATATGACCCATATCTGTCCATTATTGATGGCAAGGTTGTTATAGCAAGATAATTAATTGAGTTGGCTAATTAGGCTATTTCCTTAAACAACTTGATTAGCCAAACATCACCCCCCTGATGATATAGAAATAAAATGGAGAAGTAAAAAATGAATAGATATTTTGAAAATCACAGTATAAAAACAAATCATACTATCAGGTTTCTTTGGGTTGGTTTTTTATTATGTCTATCTATGATATTTACTACCTCGGCATCAGGGAAAACAAACATGGACTATAAATATTTACTTTCACTGAATTCCTATAAAAGCCTTTGTTTCGTAAGAACCAATAGCATGCCTGCGATGGATAATATAAAATCCCATAATGGAACTCAATCCAGCGGTTTAAATTCATCCGCCTTTTTGGAAAATGGTTCCAATACTATGGAGTTACTTTTTAGTGATCTATCTTCTGAACTAGAGTCAAATAAATTTGATCCTCAATCTTGGTGTGAGGCAACCTTAAAGAAGGTTTCAGCTACGGGTAATAGTAAATTAATCAGTCATATAAAACTAACTGTTGATAAAAATGGTAATACAATAACATCAGAATCAATCAACCAAAAAACTGAAGGAAAGCCAGAGTTTGATTTCTCAGGAATGTCCTCAATTCCAGCAGAAAAAGGCTTATTTAAAGCACAAAAAACATTCTATATAAATGGATTACCCGATTGGAAGTGGACAAGTGCACGCCCTGTATCAGAAAATGATACACCTGCAATCAAATTATTCTATCAAGAAGTTATCAATACTTTTTCACATAAGGACTTAGATAAAATATGGCAAATGAGTAAACCAGCTTGGGAAGAATGGGCAATGGCTGATAACAGTAACCCCAGAGTATTTTTCGACTCAATGAGATTTGAAGATAAAATAGATAGCAATAAATTTACAGTTAGAACAATACCAGAATGGAAAAAGTTCAAACTGGTCAGTTATAAGAATGGTCGTCTATTTCGCTTAGAAGCTGGTGCACATGGCCGCTCCCCCATTTTATTCGATAACAAAAAAACTGGAAAAACAGCCACCTATAGCCCTTATTTATCCATTATTAATGGCAAGGTTGTTATTGCCAGATAATAACTATCAAGTTACAGTCAAGGTTAAAAAAATAACTTTAACCTTGGCTTATCCTTTAAATAATATTGGCAAACCCGATTAATAGGTGGAATTTCAAACAAGTTCAATATGAAGCGACGAAATAACGCTCAAAAATCAAACTAAAAACCACTCACCCAAACCGCCGCTCGATAGAACGCAAACCTTTCTTCGCTTTACCAAGTGATGGATGAATTTATAACCCGTACCCATTAATCACCAACGCAACTAAGTCCCCAATAATAATAAGTATCACAAATGTAAAAAATCCTTTAATTTCAAATCAATGGCCTAAAATGTGATCTAAAACTCAAACAAAACATCTTTTCATATTCAAAATATAAAAATCTGTCTAGGATTGAGTTGCTATTATTTCAGTCTATTCATTATCTCATCACGATAGTAATCATTCTGTTAATCGCAAGACCCCGTTTATTTATCACTCCTGCCATACAAAGGAGAACAGGCATGAAGAAAAAACAAATAAATCAAAAGGATATTGATAACCTTATTACCTTGATTGGTGGTAAAGAGAATATCGCTTCCGTCAGTCATTGTATCACCCGCCTCAGATTCGTTCTTAATACACCAGAAAATGCCGATGCCAAAGCCATTGAAGAGTTACCCATGGTTAAGGGGTGCTTCACCAATGCGGGGCAATTTCAGGTGGTGATTGGGACGAATGTGGATGTTTATTATAAAGCGCTGCTTGAAACCACAGGAAAACAATCTGTTAATAAAGAAGAAGTTAAACAAGCTGCTCGCCAAAATATGAAATGGTATGAAAATGCAATTTCACATTTTGCTGAGATCTTCTTCCCACTATTGCCGGCTCTGATCAGCGGCGGTTTAATCCTCGGTTTTCGTAACCTGATCGGGGATATTCCCTTTAGTGACGGGAAATCACTCGCACAACTTCACCCTGTCTGGCAGAGTATCTATGATTTTCTCTGGCTGATCGGTGAAGCGATATTCTTCTACCTGCCTGTGGGGATTTGTTGGTCTGCCGTCAAAAAGATGGGCGGAACCCCTATTCTTGGGATTATTCTGGGGATTACGCTGGTTTCCCCGCAATTGATGAATGCTTATCTGCTTGGGCAACAAACGCCCGAAGTCTGGAATTTCGGCTGGTTTACCATTTCGAAAGTCGGTTATCAGGCTCAGGTCATTCCTTCCTTGTTAGCCGGCCTGACATTGGGATGGATTGAAACCCGGCTGAAAAAATGGGTGCCGGATTACCTCTATCTGGTTATTGTCCCAGTGACTTCTTTGCTGCTGGCGGTTTTCCTTGCCCATGCCCTGATCGGCCCTGCCGGACGCGCTATCGGGGATGGTGTGGCCTGGGCGGTCAAAGGGCTGATGACAGGTAGCTTTGCGCCTGTCGGGGCGGCTTTGTTTGGTTTCTTCTACGCCCCGCTGGTGATCACCGGTGTCCATCAAACCACGCTGGCCATCGACCTGCAAATGATCCAGAGCACCGGCGGAACCCCGATCTGGCCGATTATTGCGCTATCTAATATCGCCCAAGGTTCTGCTGTTGCCGGCATTGTCTGGGCCAGCAAGAAGCAACAAGAACGCGAAGTTTCTATTCCTGCGGCAATTTCAGCCTATCTGGGTGTCACTGAACCCGCCATGTACGGCATCAACCTGAAATATCGTTACCCCATGTTTTGTGCAATGGTGGGTTCTGCTATCGCTGGGCTGATTTGTGGGCTCAATCATGTGACGGCCAATGGCATCGGCGTTGGCGGCATTCCGGGCATTCTCTCTATCAAGCCGCAATTCTGGATGGTTTACTTTATTGCCATGATCGTCGCGATTATTGTGCCGTTACTACTGACCATTCTGGTTTATCGTAGAAATGAACGCAAAGCAATCTTACCCAATGAACTCGCTAATTAATTTTGCAAGTCTCTATTTATGGCGGAACAAAAATGATGACGGAACAAAAACCCTGGTGGATGGATAGCGTTATCTACCAAATTTATCCAAAGAGTTTTCAGGATAGTACCGGTAGCGGCACGGGCGATATCAACGGGATCACCCAACGACTCGATTACCTACAGCGACTCGGTGTTGGAGCCATTTGGATCACCCCCATTTATCCCTCCCCACAAGTTGATAATGGTTATGATGTCGCCGATTACTGCGCTATCAATCCTGATTACGGCACCATGGAGGACTTTGATAATTTGGTGCAAAATGCCCATCGCCGGGGCATTCGCATTATTTTGGATATGGTTTTCAATCATACTTCAACCCAACACCCGTGGTTCCAGGCGGCACAGACGATTGATAGCCCTTACCGCCAGTTTTATATCTGGCGGGATGGTGCTGAAGGTTCTCATCCCAATAACTGGAAATCCAAATTCGGCGGTAATGCGTGGCAATGGCATACAGAGAGCCAACAATATTACCTCCACCTGTTTGCGGTAGAACAAGCTGATTTAAATTGGGAGCATGAGCCAGTTCGTGCCGAATTGAAGAAAATTTGTGAGTTCTGGGCTGACCGTGGTGTTGATGGCTTGCGTTTAGATGTCATTAACCTTGTCTCAAAACAGCAAGATTATCCTAATGATGATCACGGCGATGGCCGCCGATTTTATACTGATGGCCCGCGGATACATGAGTTTTTGCAAGAGATGAGCCGTGATGTTTTTCAGCCCAAGGGATTGATGACTGTGGGTGAAATGTCCTCCACTGGCCTTGAGCACTGCCAACGTTATGGTGCTCTGGACGGAACGGCGCTCTCCATGACGTTTAATTTTCACCACCTTAAAGTTGATTATCCAAATGGCGAAAAATGGACGCTCGCAAAACCAGATTATGTTGAACTGAAAAAGATTTTCTCAACCTGGCAGCAAGGGATGCACCAAAAGGCCTGGAATGCGCTCTTCTGGTGTAATCATGATCAGCCCCGCATTGTTTCCCGATTTGGCGATGAATATCAGTATCACAACATATCCGCTAAAATGCTGGCAATGGTGCTGCATGGTATGCAAGGTACGCCTTATATTTATCAGGGTGAAGAGTTGGGTATGACAAACCCTCACTTTACACGTATTGAAGATTATCGGGATATTGAAAGCCTGAATATGTATCAAGAGCGTATTGAAAAAGGCATGCAACCAGAGGATATACTGGCAATTTTGGCGCAGAAATCCCGCGACAACAGTCGAACACCCATGCAGTGGAATGATTCAGCAAACGCGGGTTTTACCACGGGAACGCCGTGGATTGCACCTTGCCGTAATGACTCAGCGATCAACGCTGAAACTGCCTTGCAGGATGAAGATTCCGTTTTCTATTGCTACCACAATTTGATTAACTTGAGAAAGCAACACCCCATTCTGACATACGGTGACTATCTGGATCTGCTGCCAGAGCACCCGTCACTGTGGTGTTATCTGCGTCGTTGGCAGGAGCAAACCTTACTGGTCATTGCAAACCTGAGCGGTGAAACACAACGTTGGTCTCCGGAATCCTCTCTTTTAAACAAAGAATGGCAGGTATTGATAAGCAATTACCCATCTCCGGCCAAGGCAGAGCATGAAATTAAGCTTAAACCTTATGAGTCAATATACTTAATATCTAAATGACAATGTGATTGATCTATTTTCATTTATCATAATAAGTTGTTTATAAAAGCCGTTTAAGCAACCATACCTCGCTAAAAATCAGGCAAGGTATGGTTGCTTATTTCAAAAGCATAATAAAATTTTATATTTATTCGATATAACAAACATTGTTTAACTCCAACTTGATATTTGATAATCCTTGCTATACTTAAAAGTAACATATAGAAACAATAACATGTTGTTACATTTAATAAGGAGAGATAATCATGTTTCAAATTGCAGATTTCATGTCAGTTAATGGCACAGATTTCGCCTGGAAAAAAATATCCGAAACGTCTCAAAATGTAGATACCACTGTCTTCCCTGATTTAATTAAACCTCATGGGAATAAACATTTTTTATTTTCGGATCTGATGAGAATAACATAGTAAATTGTTATTTTGATGTACAATACCAAATAATGGATTCAAAAAAAAGTTGTTTTAGAATACTTGGGAGGTATCAAATTGAGACTGGAGGATTAGGTTTAGAAATCTATTTGGAAAATATAGAAACACTCAATCATAAAAAAGGGGATACAGTCAGCCTTGATTGGCAATCAAATAAATTAACTTATTTATTTCTTATTGGTGATGCTGGTTATTATATAGGGCCAGATATAAATGCTGAATCTTGGATACAAGACCACCTTCATCTTTTAGGGAATCACTCACTAAAAGAGATCTGTATCCCAGGCTCTCACGATGCAGGCATGAGTGTCGTTACATGGAAAACCCTGTTAGCTTCCGAATGTAACACATTAACTCAAACAAATAATATTTTAGGGCAGTTGAAATCAGGCATAAGATATTTTGATATCAGACCCGCCCTTAGTGATGGGAATTTTTTTACTGAGCATTTTAGTAAAGTGGGTATTTGGGAAGGCGCCCTTGGTGAATCCATTGAATCTATTATTAATGGCATTAATCAATTTACGAAATACAATAATGAATTGATTATGATAAAACTTTCCCATTCCCTTAATTTAGATGTCGGTTTTTTTGAGACATATCGTCATTTTAACAAAGATCAGTGGTTTGACTTATTCGATCAATTATCTACCATTAATCATTTATATTATCATAGCGGTGTAGGTAACGTCTCCGATTCAACGATCAATACCCTGACCGCCAATGGAATGCGCCCCGCCATTTTATTCTTTGTCGATAAAGAAAAAGAATCTGATATTGATTTAGGTGAATATGAAGACGCAGGTTTTTTTTACCTTAATGAATTAGATATGTATTCTAAGTTTTCTAATTCAGATGATTATATTTTCATGGTTCATGATCAAATTCAAAAGATGCATGACCATGCACCAGAACAATACTTTGAAATACAGTGGACGCTGACTCAACAAATTACAGATGTTTCATTATGTTCCACTAGGATTAGCCACAGTATTAGAGAATTAGCCGATATAGCAAATAATAAGTTGGTAGAAAAACTTTATCCATATATCACAAAAACAGAATATCCTAATATCATCCTTATCGATAATGTGAAAGATACAACAGCGACAATATTAGCCTTGGCTATTAATTGGAAAGTACTTTAATGAAGGCTCATACAATGGCAGTATATTGATGGCACTTCCCAAAAATCTGTGCCATACTTTTTTAATCTCAAACAAGGAGTATACCATTATGTTTTACTCAAGATACTTAACTTATTTGGGGGCCATCAGTCTACTCATCTCTGCCTTTGCACTATCTACCTTTGCACAAGCACAAGTCCCCTCTCAACAATTATCGCTAAGCCAGAAAAAATACCTGCAACAGCAAATTAATGAACAAGTTATCGATAAATCTGCACTATCAATGGTCGAAGGTTGGTCAGAGACCAAGAAAGTGGCCGAGTTTATTTGTCGCCCTTTTGCCTTACCCGTTATTCAGAAATACCACAAAGACGCTGATAAAGTTTTCCTTGGCATTGATTCACCAGGGGATATTAAACTCAAAAATGCGTCGGAATTGGTCGGCATAGGGATGTACAGAACCGATGATGGCTGGCACAACATACGATTCTCCTGCAAATTAGATACAACCGGCAAAGCCCGGTCATTCAAGTTCGAAAACATTGTGCCGCCAAAATTGCAAACCGGGCCTGGGCCTGTCATCCCTCCTCATAAGGAGAAGTAAATGAAATATCTCTGGTTGATGTTACTTATTTTCTCTCCCCTGAGTTTTGCGGCCAGTTTTGACTGTACAAAAGCTAAGGCACCGGATGAGAAAGCCATTTGTTCAAATCCAAAGCTGAATGATCTGGATGTGGAATTAAGTGTGAAATATCACTTTCTGCGCGGGCTGTTTGCTATGGGAGTATCAGGCGAGATGTATGATAACCAAAATGCCTGGCTGAAACAGCGCCAAAAATGTAAGGGAGAGACAGCCTGTCTGCTGCAAAGTTACCGCCAACGCATTCATCAACTTGATATGCTGTATAATTCAATAGAGAAACCAATTTGATAATAAATCATTAAGAACTCAAGGCGTGATTTTCTTTCCTTGAGTTTTTTATAAAAAAATCATCTGTATAAAATTTACACTTACTTTTTCTTATACTGACTGTTAATAATTTCAGCATCATGAAAAATAAATTGATCGACAAATTGGTTAAGCCAATCCAACAAACTACCCCGAAACCATCAGGTTGTTCGGGGGGTAAACACGACTGAATTTTTAAACCCTCTGAGCGATTCGCCAGAGGGTTTTTTATACCTGCCCCATGCGCTTCGCCCAGAGTTTCACTAAAGGAGTCATGATGAAAACTCATCGCGAAATCGCACAACAGCTTGACCTGTTTCACTCTGAACCACAAGGGCCGGGCATGATCTTCTGGCACCCAAACGGATGGCGTTTATTTCAAAATATTCAGCAGCATATTCGCCAACTGTATCAACAACACGGTTTTCAGGAGGTTCGTACTCCCCAGTTTTTGAAAAAAGATCTCTGGCACACTTCCGGCCATCTTATGATGTACGGAGAGGATATGTTCTTCGGTGGCGATCAAGAGAATATGCAGGCATACGCGCTAAAACCGATGTCTTGCCCGGCGCATATTTTGCTGTTCAAACGCGGCGTACACAGCTACAGGGAACTACCCGTCAAGCTATTTGAATTTGGTCTTGTTCATCGCAATGAATCTTCTGGTTCTTTGAATGGCTGTTTGCGCCTGCGTCAGTTCACTCAGGATGATGCGCATGTTTTTTGTGCCTGGTCACAGGTTCAGGATGAAGTCATTCACTTTCTGAACAGAGCCAAACTTGTCTACCGCCAGTACGGTTATCAGCATCTTTCCGTCAAAGTCTCCACACGCCCAGAATCCTCTCTGGGAGACGAAGCATTCTTTTTATAAATATCTGGGCGAACTATTTGCCAAACGCCATTTTCATGATTAACCAGAGAATAACCAAATTTTTCATATAACCACTGAGCCGTTGACGTCACTAGCATAATTCTCCGTAACCGCTGCATAACGGGATGGGATTGGCAGCACTCCATCAACCAACGACCTAATTGTTGTTTCTGGTATTCCTCTAATACGTAAACATCACATAAATAGCCGAAGGCCGTGAAATCCGTCACAAGTCTGGCAAATCCTATTTGGTTTTTATCTTTGTACAAGCCAAATGTCAGGCTATTTTCAATATACTCATTTAACTTCAAGGTGCTGGTTTGATTTTTAAATTAACAATTTAAAATCAATAACATGGGTTGTATCCTCTCATGCATCTTCAAGTTTATTAGGTATAGAAGACTGAACTGTTTTAAGATCAATATCTTTAGCCCAACGGGAACCTGTAAGAAATTGATGGATAGCGGTGATATCTAACAGTGATTTGTCTGTCGAAACTTGGTAGTTTTCTTTTTGCCAATGGAAGTGCTGTTGCATATTTTTCTCCACTGAGAACTCATAAATAAACCAACAGAGAACACACAAAACTTAATATAAACTGGATAATGCATCATGTAGATTAAATTATCCGCGATAAAAACCAGCGCAAACGGAGCACCGAAATAAAGCTGAAACTTAACAGTATTAACATAAACACCATCCCTGCCCATATCGATCCGAAATAAGTCACCACCCATTGGAAAAGTAATGAACCCAATGCCAGACCGCCAAAAAAGGCAAAGGAAATTCGCCCAGATGCTGTGGGTATTTCCCCAAAACAATCATGTTGTAGAATCATAACCATCGCCAGAGCATTGGTCGCAACAAGCGTACAACCAATCCCTATCACCCCGGCATAAGCCAACCAGAGGTTTTGTACGGTGGCATTAAATGTTGCAATTAATGCGAAGAAAGCGAAGACAAACAAAAGCGCCAATAAGTCGGATTCCTGCTTAAATCGACTCGCCAGAGGTGTCAGAACTAAACGAGAAAGCCATCCCATCAGTCCGAATAGTGTGATAAGAGATGCAGCCTGATCGGGAGGCATTCCCAATTGAGAAGCAAATATCGGCACCTGAGTAATAAAAGCGGCCAACACAATCCCAACACAGCCTTGCATTAACATCAGCATCATTATGGCGCCCAATTGCCCCGCTTTGCGAGATTTCATCGGTGAAACGGTCACTCTGGGCTGCCAATTGCGAACAGCCACGACAACCGCCATGAGCAGGCACATTGGAACAATGGTGCCTAATGCTGTGCGCCATCCCCATTGTGTCGCAATCCATGGCAAAAACGACCCCGCCACTAATGCAGAGAGTTGAACTCCAGATTGCTTCAATCCCACCATGAACGATTTATTCGCAGGAGCCACTTGTGTCGCAATGGCTTGATTAGTCATGGGATTTGCTAAAGCCTGAGCAATACCACAAACCGCTATTGCCAGTACCATCAACCAAGGGTGATTTGCCAGAATCAATGCTGCAAATGCCCCTCCGGTGAATAGAAACAACATGATACCCGCCCAACGGATGCCCAGCTTTTTCATCCATCTCCCAGCAGATAAGGATAGAATGGCAGCCACACCAAATGTTGCTAACGTAAATCTTCCCAAGAGTTCACGATCAATCGTACCTTCCTGTAAAATAAAGGGAGCCATTGCCCCACAAGCATAAAGAATTAGCATAGGGAGTGCCATTGCCAGTATTAGAATAAATCCCAGTGATAACTCCCTCTTTTTATTATGGGATTCAGCTTGTATTGCCATATTTGCTTATTTCTCCAATTTACCGATAGATATTTATAATCGGTATCGACCTAACTTATCCCTAAAATATAAAACACCCGATGAAGTACATCATCAGGCGTCAGTTATGAGTAAAATAAGTGAATGTGACAGAACCTTACTTATCTAGGACAACACCACCCACTTGTCGCCTCGGTAACGCCATGACGAGCTCAAGAATGGCTATCGCGGCAAGCACAGTGATAAATAAGGATTTCCCTGCTTCAACTAATATCCAGCCACCTATTATTGGAAACCCGAATATCCCTACAAAGTAGGAGACAACGAACCAAGTAAGAGCTGCATGGCGGTTCTCAAGGGCAGATTCGTTTATCGCCCAAGTTTGGATAACAGGATATACCAATCCATACCCCAGGCCGGTTAAAATAGCAGCTATAATCTGAAAGGTTGAATGAATAGGTATACCTAACAAAGATAAAATACCCAGAACTAAAAATGACATGAGTGTGATGACAAGTGGAATACGAGGCACAGTTGATAAATAGCGAGCCAACAGAAGCCGTGATATAACCACAGTCACTACATGAACAGCAAAAAATGTACTGGCACTTGAGTTTGTTCCTTCCACTATTGAACTCTGGAACGACATCATGCCAGAGAACACGCAGCCTCCCAGCCCTACCATAATAATCGGACGGATTGCACTCGTAACCGCAATCTTCGATATATTCTTTATCCAAGGTCTTAATGATAATTCCCGTTGCTCGTGTGGTTCTCTAAACCCAAATATCATTAAAAATAGAGATGCAAAAATAGCAACAATACCAACAAGAAGAAATGCTGTTAGGATAGATATTTTTACTTGTTCAACAATAATGAAGAGTACAATTGGGCTACCGCAAATTCCTGCCATCTGGAAAGCACTAAAACGCGTAAACCAGTATCCCCTATCTGCATCAGAAATACGTTCAGACAACGCCATTGGCCCACTGATATAGAACATACCCCAACCAAGGCCAATCAAAAAAGCCCCTATACGTGGCATGTAACTTAGGTCACCAGCGGAACTACTGAGAAGAAAATAACCACACGACATTGATAAAGCAGCTAAGGCAGCGAAACGCGATGCTTCCAACCTCCCGGCAAACCATCCCACGAAAGGAACACCAATCAAAGTGCCGATTAAAGCCACACTCAGAGTCATTCCTGCGTCAATATCACTCCCTCCTTGTGACCGAAAAAATTCAGAAATTAAGAAAGTAGCTCCATATCCACCCGCAGTAAAAGTCGTGCCGAAGAGGAGAAAAAGTGCTGACGTCGTTCGCATAAATCAAATCCTATATCATTAAGAATTAAATGCTCTTGGAACCATAGACCTCAGTTTACTTATTGCGTCTTTCAAATGAAGACAGACATAGCCTATTTCGTCTTCATTATTAAATCTTCCCAACCCGAAACGTACACTGGCTTGAGCTTCCTCATTACTGACACCTATAGCCTTTAGAACATGTGATGGAGCTCTGTTCGCAGACGTGCATGCAGATCCTGAAGACAGTGCAATATCAGAAAGCTCCAGCAACAGTGAGTCTGCATCTATTCCTTCAAACGATACATTAAGTAATCCCGGAAGACATTCGGTTAGATGACCATTTATCCGAATACCATCCACATTTTCAACAAGATATTGTCGCAATATATTTCTCAGGTGACGTAATCTCAGTGATTCGTCTGGTAAGTTTTTAACAGACAGCTCAACTGCGTGACCAAATCCCACTATCCCTGGAACATTGAGAGTACCAGAGCGCAGACCCCGTTCATGTCCACCACCAACAATGAGAGGAGATAAAGCAATATTTTTATCGCGTGAGTTAATGTAAAGTGCTCCAATACCTTTGGGACCATATATTTTATGTGCAGAAAATGAGGCTAAGCTAATATTCATACGCTGTACATCAAACTCTATTTTTCCAAGTGCCTGTGTAGCATCGGTATGAAAAAGTATATTGCGCTCTTTACAGATAGCACCTATTTCCTCAATTTTTTGTAATGAACCAATTTCATTATTTGCCGACATAATAGAAACAAGATAAGTATCATCTCTCAATGCGCTATGTATTGAGGCAGGGGACACAACACCGTCACTTTGCGGTTGCACATAGGTTACGTCTATTCCCATTGATTCAAGTTTGGCGCAACAATCAAGAACGGCCTTATGCTCAATCATAGATGTGATGACATGCCCTTTTTTATTTTTATGCTGAAGAGTTGCGATGGCAAGATTAATCGACTCGGTTGAGCCAGATGTAAATATAATATCCGATGGGCTTACCGCATTGATTGATGATGAGATTAATTTCCTTGCATGATCAACGGCCTCCCTAGCTTTCCAGCCAAAAGCATGGCTAATACTAGATGCATTGCCATATTCATGAGTAAGATAAGGCATCATAGATTGAAGCACTTCAGGATCTAATGCAGTTGTAGCATTATTATCTAAATATATTAATTTTGGCATAGGTTTCATAATATTCTATTTTTTAATGTAAAAATGGAATTATATTTTTAAAATAATTAGGCAATTGTTATTTCACCTTGGCTTACATCACCAGTTTCGCTGACGAGGTTAAGACGAATAGCACTGGAAACACCTAACATATGGCTAAGTTGAAGTCCGCGAACATATGCTAGCGCTCTAGACCACACACAATCCTCAAAGAACACTTCCAGAAGTGTATCTGTATTTTTATTATCACCTGATGCTTTCTCAAAATATTCTTTTGTAATGGCTGCGCAGGTGAGTTTTTGAGTTGGCTCTTCATAAGAAATATCAGACATTGATGGTTTAGAATCTGAGGTACTTTTGGAAACCATTCGTTGCTTGAGTATTTCGGGTATTTCCTCGGAGGCAAGAATGTGAACTAAGTGCTGTCTCGCTGAATCTTCGTGAATAACTCGTATTTCACCAAGTGATATTTGATGCTTTTCAGCTATGGGTAAAAAAACATTTACAATCGAGGTGTGGAGTTGGCTCAAACGAGGATTTCTTTTTTGAGAATTAGAGAGATTATCTGCTAAGAATTGTAGGCGAAAGATACCACGGTGATCGAAGGCTATAGATATTCTTGGTAATTGACCACATTTATCTTGGATTTTTTTAGCTAATATAAGAGCAGCTTCGAAGGCTTTCAGTTGTGCTTCGACAACTATTTTATCTTCTTGATCAAGATAAACACGTGAATTACCAGCGAGTATACTGATATTAGTTTCTTGTATATTGGCACTCATTAACTATTTTTCCGTTATATGTAATTGTTAATCCATGCAGGTGAAATTAGCACATAAAAAATTCATCAAGCAACTTACCAATTCAAAAAGTATAATCTAGATCAAAATATTATAAGGTTAGGATTAGAACATGCATCAGAATGCAAACTTTCGCTTTGCTTATTAATAAAATAGTTATAATTATCAAGTTATTAATGTTTTCCATTCTGATGATTTTGTATTTCAGAGCATATATTTTTTCACCGAAATAATACGTCATTAATTCTATTTATTAATCATTTTTTAATGAATAATTTCATCAATCCTACATTCCGCATCACTTTCAGGAATAAAACGATTCATAGGATTATCCAAATGTTTTCAGTAAGTTATTTTGATAGACTTGCATATAATAATCACGTATTTTTATGGTAAATAATCAATTTAAAGCTTTTGATGGTCATTAGTTATATAAAATGGTCATGGTATTAATTTGTTGATTCATATACAGTACGCCTATTTGGAAAACATTCAGATGGCAAAGATTGATGTTATCTGCCCATCTTGTCGTGCTGTTAAAGGCGTTCATCGTAATGGGTGTTCCTGGTCATCAACGTTACCTCTGTCAATCTTGTCGCCATACTTGGCAACTGGAATTCACCTATACCGCATGTCGTCCCGGTACACATAAGTAAATTATCGATATGGCAATGAATGGCTCTGGATGCCGCGCCACCGCCCGTGTCATGGGCATTGGACGGAGTACGGTACTTCGCCATTTAAAAAACGCGAGCCTAAACAAGTAACGAGTGCCATTTCTCCTGGGACGGAAGTGGTTGTTTGCTGTGAAATGGATGAACAGTGGTTCTATGTTAAATCGAAAGGTCATACTCGTTGGCTCTTTTATGCTTATGACCGAATAAAACGGAAAGTGATTGCCCACGTTTTTGGACCGAGAACCCAAAAAACACTGAAACGCCTGATGGCCTTGCTGGTGCCTTTCGAAATTGTGCTTTACATGACAGAGGGTTGGCAATGTTATGAAGCTGAATTAGCAGGAAAACTCCATGTTGTCAGTAAACGCTATACACAGCGCATAGAGCGACACAATTTGAACTTGCGCCAACATCTGGCGAGACTGATACACAAAACGTTGTCTTTTTCAAAATCCATTGAAGTGCATGATAAAGTTATCGGGCATTATTTGAACATTCATCACTATCAATAAATTGAGGCCACGACCCTCTCGTGATAGCTTCGAATGTGTTGTTTAGCTTGTGTTGGCTGGCTAATTTCTTTTGCTTTTTATCAATATTGGGATCTTGTCCCTCTGTAATCAGTTTCTTGGCTTCCTCACGTTTCTTTCTTGCCTCAGCCAAAGAAGTATCGGGATAAACACCCGTGGATTTCAATAGATTCAGTTAGACCAAATAAGACTAACAATCCAATCAATTGGCTGAAATTAATGTTTTTTATTGAAAGCAAAAGACAACACAAGACAACAAATGGCGGAGATCACAGGAGTACTAAAATCACACTAACCATATGATTAATAGTAAATTTAATTTTATAAAATCGACAAAATACCCCCTTAAATACCCCCAGAAAATTTTGTCTGAATTTGTATACCTTAGTAGTTGTATATTCATGATAGTGATTAAGGAGCTGTACAGCCATGAGAAATAATGATATCGAATGTTGCTGTATCTCACGGCTGGGATATGAAGTTATTTAGCAGTGTTATCGCGGCATTTGCGTTCGATAAGATTATCGTTCATATCAAAATAGCGGCTAGGCCAGATTTCTGAGGGATGTAATTCAAGGCGTTCCGCAATAATCCACTCCCCTTTAGGCCACGGGCGGCTTAATGCGTTTGCTAATGTCGATGAACTGAGTCCTGCTTCACGAGAGACAGCCGCCAAGGTTGTACCACGTTTACGTAATGCAGCAATAATATCGGCCTGATGCCAGTCATTTCTAACGTTATTCATTCTGCTACCCCTTCCATTAATTAAAACATTGATGGTGGCGATTCAGACAGGGTTCGCAGTACCGGGAACTATCAACCGGCGAGGCCGAAGCCTCCCCTGCCGAACCGCCATTGAAAGGGCGATAGCAGACACACTGGTAGAAACTTCCTACCAGTGGTGATAGTTCTACAAGGCTGCGAAACCCTGACCATTGGTATTTGCCAATGGCGCGATTACTTTAACTGATTGTTTTATTTAACTCAATAACTGAACAGCTAAGTTTAACAGCTATCGCTCAACCTAGCGCTCATGTTCACTACACTATTTCAAATCCATTGAAACCAGTGTCCTAACCGTTGGATGGTTAAAACTATTCTATGAATAAAGACTCAGTAAATTTATCCCCATACATTGTACAACTCCAGGGAAGAATACGGACAGCTAAATCAATCTTTGTTGTTTATTCTCGTTCGTGATCGCTTCGCTATCCGCATTTCCCTTGTGATTTTCAGTTCAGACTAACTTTACTCATTTCGAAACATTCCCTGCGTGTCGGTTAGGTTCACCGTTCCGTGGTACGTCAGATAATGTGTAGCAGGGCGAGGGTTGCGTTGAGTTATTGCAGGAGTTCGCGATGTGCTCAGCACGGCGATGGTGTACTCCCCGTTCAGTGCCCGATTTCAGTCAGGATGAACGCCTCATTATTCGTGACGTAGTGTGATTCCTCCTTTCTTTATTGCATCAGCCTGTTACAAGGCAGTGGGTTAAAAACAAACAGAATAAGTGGGTTAAGGCAGAAAAATGCCTGTGAAAGTGTCTGTCACTCGGTAACACGAGGTTCAAATTGCTCGTCAAACCAGACTGGACGTGCTCTGGACGTTAGCTGCCCGGCGGCGTCACTTGGTAATCGCTACGCTGTTACGCAAGTGACGCCGCGCAGCTTTCGAGACGTTTGTTATTCGTGAATAAACATGTCGGTGAATGTTGTACCGGTTAAAACGGTATCGATCAGAACGTGGCAGATACAATTCTGCGGGGAATGTGCGATAAGCCGGTACATAAAGAGACCGGTAAACTTTCATCGCCAGACGGTGGGTTATTTGTCCGACGATATCTGCTTCCAAAAGTGCGCAGATGTACCGCAATGCTTGCTCTCCCTTTCAGGCTACGGGAGTTTTACCATAGTCACTCGAAAGCGCTTCCTCTCAGACTGTTGGAAGCATTAGCTTGTTACCATACGGGTAACATCACAGTACGCAAAATTTTACACTGGCTGTTCTTTGTCGTCAATTTAAAAAGTAATGCTATAAAAAGCCCTAATTCAAAAGCAGAAAAAGGGCATTACAAGGCAATTTACATTTATTTTTTAATGGAAATATTGCAATATTTTACTCCACCATTTTTTTTCTTTTATTGAAATATCATATCCGTCACAGTAAGCACAGACAATATAAAAATAGTCATGTTTATCATTTGGGAAAGAATAGGCGCTTCCTATCATAGCATAGTCATTATCTATGTAAAAAGGAGAGCTTTGACCTACATAATTATTATCTTTATACAGAACTGCAAAGTATGGCCTTGGATAATTTATATTATAATACATCCCAAATAAATTCACAGGCAGAGGAGAATAAAACTCTACTAAGTAATTATCTTTTTCAAACTCGCCTTCTTTGAAAGAAGATGGAAAAAAGGTTACATGTGATAAAAAAAACCACCATAGAAAAAATATAGATATTAAGCCATATTTAATCATCCTCATATATTACCCTGTCCTTTTCTAGCGGTTCTGTCCAATACACATCAGAAAACACAACAAAGTCTCCACCTTCATCATGTATGTTTTGCCATTCTCTGAAATCCCTATTAAACACTGGAACATAACCCCTATAATTTTTATACAACCATCCGAAAGCTCCAGAAGTAAAACTTGCCATATATACAGGGATCTCTTTTCTGGGTACAACACCTTGCCTTGACCATATGCCTAATGGCTCACTTGCAATATTACTTCCATCAGATAATATATTACGAGTTGGATTATACTTATCCGTAAAATCATACGTATCTTTTATATAAAATCCTAATTTTTCTACTGTGAATTTCTTTTTATTTTCTCTTGTATCAAAATAGCCTCTCACTGCGACCTTCAAAGTGCCAACCCCTATCGCCCCCATCAGTTCATCCATTGTATCCAGATAATCACCAAAACTAATCCTGTTAATTTGAGATAAATAATCCAGCTCAATTGCACTGATTTCATAACCTATATGTATCACGCCATTTTTTTCTTTCGATTTATTTATATCAAATATTTCACCAAATAACCTTGCCTTCCCCTTTTTACTAGCCCAAATGTTTTTTAATTCATAAATTTTGCTATTTACTATTTCATAGCGCCTAGCCCAATCCATCTTTACAATTGAATCATTTACCCGCTCTTTAGGTATCTTCATTGCATTACCATTAACAAACTCACCTCTTATTTTGTCATTAAATTTAAAAACAGGTTTGATTGAAAACCAATGTTTCATTAATGCTGATGCCGTAGTCCACCCCATCTTATCCATAATTTTTGGAATATCATAAAGCGATAATTCATCAAATAAAATCGTTGTAGTCGCACCGCCTTTGACGGTTTTGGTTTTTAAAATACTCATTTTTTCATTCCTATTTTTGTTTGATATAAATATTCAACCTCTAGATTTTCTTCTGCTTTTGAATTTATCGTATCCGTGATACCTGTCTCTTTCGAGACGCCTTTTTTCAATCCTTTTACCGTATTAATACCATAAGCAACATGGCAACAATTATCCCCAGTAACCTCATTTTTCAGCATAAATTTTTTACTAAACAATGCTTCTACTGCCGTTTCAAGTGGCTTAATTAACGACGAAAATCCAGATAAAAGCGGCCTTTCCTCTTCACGCCCCTGCAATTGCGATATCGCGTAGCCCGTTGTCCTTGCTGCGCGATGCGTGAATGACATCGACTTATAATCAAGCTGCACCGTTTCATACGGGATCTGGTCATTGTCATCTATCGAATGCGGATAGTGACAGGAAAAATCAACAATCGTGGCACCTGTCAGTTTAATTTCATAAAAAAATTCCAACTGCCCGGCAGGGTTTACGCGGTAACACTTAAAAAGGGCATCCAGCAATTCGTTCTTGTCTATTGCTAACCCCAGCAACGGGGAAGATTTATCAATGGGTTTGGTAAAGCTGACAGGGAGATGATTGACGTTCTGATCGCGTGTCATCATATGGCTGAGGTTCAGTACCTGTATTTCATCTTCCCGCCCGACTTGATAGCGGTTACCGATAGATTCAGGAGTTGAACAACCCGCCGAGATTAAGCCTTGTTTCTTGCCCTTTAATGTTAAATAAATTATGTGTGACATCAGTCATTCCATCCTGGTTTTTCCATTTAAAAGCCTGACTTATACAATTTTTTACCAGAACTGAGTAACGATAATCGTTAGAAACCTCCTGTTAAAGATAATCACATACTTTAAGTTCATTTATGCAGCAGGATATAACAAGATTATTTATATGTTCCAGTGTGAATAAGGGTTCACCAGAAAAATTGTGATTAACCTCTCATCCTAAATAAAATCAAATAATTACATCATTTTAATTTCACGTAATGCAACAGATTAAAAACACACTGACGCGCTACGCTTGTCTTCTCTGATTTATCTGGCTAATACATTAACCAGATAAATCAGAGATCTTGAAAAATACTATACCCGCCAGAAAAACCATTTTTATTTAACCCCCTCCCTATTACAGAATTAGGGATAAAACTGTTCACCCTGTTCACCTTTGAATATTTTTATTTAAATTCATATTGTTAAAGGGTGATGACTTGAAATCAGACTCATCACCACTCTTCACCCAACTCTTCACCCAACCCTTCACCGTCAAACCAGAAAAAGGTGAACAGGGGTGAAGACTTGTGAACAGTTTAAAAATAACTGTTCACCCTATAATACCTTGATATATATGATTTAAATTACAGAGTGAACAGTAGTGAACACTTTTTTATATTTTTAGGAAATCTTTATCAGGGTGAAAAAATTATTCTTCTGGCAGGTTATCCCTTGTCAATTTCGGCAGCCATTCATTGGCGTCTTCGATATTCAAACTGAGATTGCTGCGAATGCCCTGTTTACTTTTCTTGCGTAGGTAATGCTGGCTGTATTCGGCCAGTGCGCCCGGCATATCCATACCGAACCGGGTCACAGAAACAGGTTTATTCAGGTTGTTGCCTTTCATATAAGCAAGGTAGGCGTGATAAAGGTATTTTCGGGGATTGAACGGCATAATTTCCGCATTGCCGATTAACATACCGTCGGCTTCACTGGAAGCCATCAGATAACCGCAAAAATCCACTAAGGAATCTGTGCCACGTTTGATATCTAGCGCTTCTTCGGATTTTTGTTGCTCTGCCAGTAAACGCTTTGCTTCTTTCGGGTCAGCAAATCGATGAAATAAGTGCTGGATAATTACGGGTAATTCCGCCGCTATTTTGTCTCGCAGAAAGGGATCGCGTTCATGTTCCGGCACCACTTCGGAAAATTTGAAAATCACCCGACGCCGCGATACTCCACCACTGCGATCACTGAAACTCATGGCGTTATTGTTCACTGCCAGCACCACAGCAGGAATGCGGGTTGAATAAGGCTGCTTATGCTTCGGATCAATGGCAACTTCATCCCCGCCTGTGATGGCCTTGATGCCGGAGCCATCTCCAACATAGCGGGTCTGGTCGGGCAGAATAATCAGCGAATACCCGACAATCAGCGCACGCTCCCGTGGGTTTTCCAGTGCGGCCATACTGGCAGAAACAGTATTCCCTTTTCCTGCCAGCATCGCGCAGATTTCAGCAAAAATACTTTTGCCACTGCCTCCGGCACCGGTGACTTCCAGAAACAACTGCCAGTCGTAACGGTTCGCCAGTACCATAAACAGCGCGGCCAACACTCTATCAGCTTTGCGTTCACAGTTAGCGGTTGCACGGTTGAGCCAGTGCCAGAACTGGGGTGCATGACTTTGCAGGGTTTCCCCCGAAACGGGGAATTGAACTCGACGTCATTCGCAAGCAATAGCCAGTCATGTTTGTGGTGAGGCCGGAACTGGCCGATTTTCAGATCAAACACGCCATTACTGAACCCGATTAAATGACGTTCTGGCGGTTGCATCATGGGAAGCTGTAATTTCAGGGCATCCACGGCAGCACTAATACCATGTGGTGAGTATGGCATTTTCTCTTCCATAAAGGCCGCTACCATTTCCCGCTTTAAATCGCGGTCACTGACCGGACGCCAGATAATACTGTCATAATGATGAACGGTTTCCGAAGCGCCATCCAATGCCAAATCACCGTCATAACGTGCCAGTAGCACTTCTCCGCGTTGGCTGGCTCCCATCTGACATAATGTCAGTTTTGACGATTCGGCATCATTGGGCTGAATGATCGCTTTTTTCGTCGCTGGTGCTGGTTGATAAAGTCCCTGATAAAACGCCTGTTTTGCCATGTCTACACCGTGTTGTTGGCGATAATCGTCCCAGTCAGCTTTGATATTACCCGGTGGCAATGTAAGCCAGCCCTTCACTGCATGGGCGGTTTTTTCTGCCGAGATCTTGCCAACATTCTTTTTGGGTTTGCCGTCTTTATCCAGCTCGCCCGGTTCGTGCCAATCATTATCTGCGGCAATAATGATTTTTGCGTCCGGCCAACGTTCTCGAACGGCTTTGGCAACAGAATGTAAATTGCCTGCATCCAACGCGGCCAGAACAGTCCCTTTATAGAGCTGGTTAACCGTGAGTGCTGTGGCGTAACCTTCTGTAATGATGACCGTGTCGGGGCGTTCTTCCAGCTCTGACAGCGCAATAAAAGCCCCTTTCTTCTTGCTGCCGGGGAAGAGTTTCTTCTCTCCATTCGGTTTAATGATCTGTGCACCTGTTACTTTTCCGTCCAGTGTTGCGAGTCGCAACACTGCTGAATTATCGGCCAACAGTCTCTGATTAGGGTAGTGCAGTCCCTTTGCGGTCAGATAGGGCGATTGTCCCGCAACAGTTTGCACCATCAGGGTCGCCACTCTTTCAGCAATCGGTTGTGTGGGGTAGTTGGTTTCTCTGGTTGACTTGGATTCCGTCAAAGGTAATGCCAGCGCATCCGCAACAACTTTTGTTGCCTCAATGATGGAAATCCCTTTGGTTCTCGCCACCAAATCCAGTCCATCACCATAGTTTGGGGCATCACACTGGCGGCAATGCCAGTTGCCATGATGATGATCGTCAATAAAGTGAAAACGGTCGGTGCCGCCGCAGACCGGACAAGCACCATGTTTACCTTTGGCTGGGATATCGATGCCACACGCAGGCAGCAGATTTTCCCAATGATACATGGCGGATTTTTTCACGGTCTGGATCAGGTCGAGCGGTTTTTGGCTGCGGGTTTTATCTGAAAGTGTAAATTTAGGGTGAGTTTGGGTATGCTGTATATCAGCCATCATCGTTACTCCGTATAACGGTTGTTGGTCAGACGCCTCAGATGTGTACCAGCACACTGGGGCGTTGTTTTTTTATCTTGCGTTTCTTATGTCATGTTCTTTTCTGTGTTATGCCGCCCGTGATCCCGCAATACGTTGCGCAATCCAGCTATCAATCTCTGATTCAATAAACGCGATGGAACGAGAGCCGAGTTTGATTTGTTTAGGGAACTCTCCATCATTAATCAATTTGTAGATCCACGCTTTGCTATAACCCGTTCTGCGCTGAACTTCCGGCAAACGAATAAGATTTTCTTTCGGTGCTGTCATTACCATATTTTTTCTCCTGTTACCGAGTCCTTGAACGTTCATCATGGACGTTGTTTGATGACAGCCGGATTATTTAAAAAGCAAGATTAAATGAACAGCGTTAATTGTTTATTCCATTTGTGAAATTTATCGATTTATAAGAAGTATTGGCTCTCTAACCATATGTTGTATGAAAAGCAGTCACTGTTGGCACTGCCAGCACTGCGCAAAAAACAACCGTTTTTTATCAACCATTATAAATGGTATGAAAAACCGACTTGAGTGCCCCAGGCACAACGGTATGAAAAATAACCGCATGTTTACGCCCTTTTGCCAAATTTTCCAATCAGCACATTTTCATCCCGTTCCAACATCTCCATATAATCCGCATACCATTGCAGCATTTCCCTGCGTCCTTCCAGATATTGGGCGTGATTGTAAGTCCCCCGAATGCTGTTTTTATCTACGTGAGCAAGCTGTGTTTCAATCCAAGCAGAATTGTAGCCCTGCTCATGAAGTATTGTACTCATGGTATGGCGAAATCCGTGCCCTGTTGCCCTGCCCTTATATCCCAAAAGTTCTATTACATGACTAATACTTTCTTTACATATTGGTTTACTGCGATCACTTCTACCAATAAAGACCCACGGGTAATCACCCGTTATTAATCTCAATGATTTAAATAAATCAACACATTGATCAGATAAGGGCATAATATGCGGTCGCCTCATTTTCATAATATGTGCAGGAATTTCCCAGATAGCATTATCAAGGTCAATATATTCCCATTTTGCATAACGTAACTCTTTCGTTCTAACACCTGTAAGTAAAATGATCCGAGCTGCTGTTTTTGTTATTACACTGCCAGTATAAGCAGACAAGTCTTTCAGGAAAAAAGGTAATTCCTGCGCCGTTAGAAAAGGGTAGTGCTGTTTTTTAGGTACAGCCAGAGCACTGGCTAGATCGGGGGCAGGGTTATATTCAGCCCGCCCTGTGATAATGGCATATTTAAAAACCTCCCCACAGCGTTGACGAACTTTCCGCATTTTCTCCAATGCACCTCTGGCTTCCAATTTTTTCAGCACTTCAAGTAATTCCAAAGGCTTTATTTCTGATATGGGACAATGACCGATATAAGGGAAAATATCCTTTTCAAAGGTATCAATCATTTCATCACGATAACGCAATGACCATCTGTCAGCCTTGGATTTATGCCACTCTCTCGTGATAGCTTCGAATGTGTTGTTTAGTTTGTGCTGGCTGGCTAATTTCTTTTGCTTTTTATCAATATTGGGATCTTGTCCCTCTGCAATCAGTTTCTTGGCTTCCTCACGTTTCTTTCTTGCCTCAGCCAAAGACGTATCGGGATAAACGCCCAATGCAAGCAGCTTCTCTTTATGATTAATTCGGTACTTCAATCGCCAATATTTTGAACCACTTTGCTTAACTAACAGATACAAACCGCCACCATCAGACAACTTATAATCTTTTTCCTTTGGCTTACAGGTATAGC
>NZ_JAQRFJ010000130.1:0-2474 GCF_028599065.1 Xenorhabdus sp. PR6a
ATACATCATGGCAATCGGATTGGCCAATTCACCCACAACCGATGAGCGAACGTGAAAGTGCAAATATTGCTGAAGCGATGAAAAAGCGTCAGCAAACCAGCGACAACAATCCCTTGTCAGCGACAATGGCGATCCCTGATGCAGGTTTAACACAGGCATCATTTAATCATGTGTATGAAATGATGGCATTGGGAAACACAACGTTATTTCTGGATGTGTATCCATTACATGCTTTTTACAAGCAACGTGGATTGGAAGAACTTAAAACTTGCCTGAGTTCACGCCAAAATATCTACTATAATAGGCAATTCCCAATATTGTGGCCGATAGGTCAGGAAAAATTGCGTTTCGGTCGTTCCTACCCAGATATTCTGCTAGCTTTTGAAGAAATAGAAGCAGGAAATATAGCTCAGAGTGTTGTACATCTCGCCAACCACGAGCAAATCAATATATTACAGCCCACCATGTATAGTGATACATATTTGGTAGGGTTATTGTTTGGCAACCAGATTTCTTTTGTCACCGGTTTCCCCTCTGGCGTCGCGGAATCTGTTGAATTAACTCTGGCGAGTCAGTGCCGACGTATTGATGATGGCCGCACTATTGAATTTAGCGATAAGCTGCTGGCTGATCTCTCTGATATAGAACAACGTATGCCTTTCGTGTATAAGACAGCAACCCGTTTTGATGAGATGCTACATGACAGCAACCGAAGTTTGCTCGAAGAATCTCTACAAAATATTGCGGCAGGACGAGGTGTAGAATGAATCTGCTACAATGCATAGGTCGGCGGCGTGGTGGCTTAATATTGGCATTATTAATCGTTCTTGGTCTGACTACCACCTATCTTTACCATTCTCTTTATTCCGATAAGCCAGAGATAGCGCTGGTGATCGGTGAACCTTACGAGGATATGCGACAGCGTTCCACTGCCAGTATTGCTCCGCACCTTCCGGGGAAAATTTGGCATAATATTCCCAAGACGGATGCACGTTTACGCTTTACTGACCCAAGATATGGATTTGTGACCCCTCCAGCCCGATTCTTTGCTGTTCTTTATGCTAATGATGTCATCACTAGTGTGCGGATGTCTCCGCAAATCGAGCCGTTACTCTATGACGATGCGATCAAGATTATATTGGATTTACAAGATCAATGGTATAAAGCGGGTTGGGTGCCTACTAAAGGGTATAAACCCTTAGTAAATACGCCAGAATTACATGACAGTCTTCGTAAGATGAAAAATCCTGGAACAACCTATTGGAAAGCCAATGAGCAGTATCAAGCCATGCTAGACATAGGACGTTTTAAAGATGACAGGCATCCCGATGAAGAACGCTATTTGATCACATTGGTGATTTCTAAGCCGTGGTAAGTAAGCAGGAAATAGCATAAACCAAGATGGGTGTGAGAATGTTATCTTCCCACACCCGCTATTCAAGATATTGCAACAGGACGAGGTGTAGAATGAGCCTGTTACAACAAATAGGTCGGCGGCGCGGTGGCTTAATCTTAGCGTTATCCATCATTCTGGGTTTGGCTGTCGCCTATCTTTACCATTCCTTTTATTCCCGTGAACTAGAGATCCCCTCGTAAGTTGAAATAATGTTAATAAATTAAGTTTTCCTGTTTTGTGTACTTAATTAACTGAGTATGCAAAATGATAATTCTTCCTATTATTTCCCCCAAAGGGGGCGAGGGCAAATCGACCCATTCAGCCAATTTAAGTGGATTTCTTGCTGATGCCGGTTTACGTGTGCTCTTGATTGATGCGGATTATTCCCAACCCACGTCCAGCAGTATTTTTACCCTGAGCTATGAAGCACCCGCGGGTCTGTATGAATTGCTGATGCAGACCGTGGATTTGAACCAACCCGATCAGATCATCTCCCGCTCAACGATCAAAAACCTCGATATTATTATTTCCAATGATCCGGATGAACTCCTGCCGACAGCGATGCTGCACGCGCCCGACGGTCGTTTACGCCTAAAAAATATCTTGCAGCACCCTCTCTTTAGCCAGTACGACATCATTATTATCAACTCCAAGGGGGCAACCGGGATAATGACCGAGCTGGTTGTGCTGAGTGCCACGCACAGTGTGTTGGGGATAATCAAACCGATCCTGCCTGATGTGCGTGAATTCCTGCGCGGCACGCTGCGGATGTTGACCCGCCTTCGGTCATTTGAAAATTATGGCATTCGGTTGCCCTCTATTCAGATACTGGCAAACGGCATTGAAGGCACCAATCTGGATCGAGATACGCTCAATGAATTGGCCGATATTATTGAACAGCAACGTTACGATACGTCAGCGTTAGGCGGCAGACGCGTTTATCAGTTGCTGCAAACCCGCATTGACCTGCTGGATATCTACAAACTGGGACACGTTCGTGCCCAGCCCGTGCATCGCCTTGAATATAAAACCAGCCGAAAAAGTCCTGCCGCCGCCCGACTATGCACAGTCTGGCCTG